>JBATTM010000628.1:0-9668 GCA_049670545.1 Polyangiales bacterium | reverse complement strand
GCGCTGGGCAGGGGGCTTGGCCTGGGTGCTGGTGCTCGGACACCTAGGGCTGCAGTGGAGCATGTTCGTCTCGGCGGGTCCGGTCGCGCTGAGCCACTACGAGCTTCTCCGGGAAACGCTTTCGATGCCGCTCGTCCTCGGTCTCTATGTGGCGGGGCTGGGCGCTCTCGGGCTCTACCTCAGCCAGGGCCTTGCCGCGGCGATTCGGGCGTTGGGGGTCGCCGAAACGCCCGAAAGTTCACGGTGGCTGGAAGTCGGTTGTACCTTTCTTTCGGCAGTCATGTTGTTGATGGCGATCAACGTCCTGAGCCACTTCGCGACCGGGAGGGCGTACTGGACGAACGGCCCGTCCCAGAGCGAGGCATCTCCGTCGGATCCACGCTAGCACCCTATGAGCATCGCACGCATCTACGCCATAGCCTTGAATACCTATCGTGAGGCCGTTCGCGACCGGGTCCTTTTCGGCGTCCTCGTCCTGGCAGCCGGCGTGCTCGCGCTGACGCTCGCCTTGGCGGAGCTGTCGCTCGATCAGCACATGCGGGTCGTGACGGACCTCGGCCTCGCCTCCATTTCCATTTTCGCGGTCGTCGTCGCGATCTTTCTCGGCTCTTCTCTCCTCTACAAAGAGATCGAACGGAAGACACTGTACGTGATTCTGCCGAAACCGATCGCCCGCCATGAGTTTCTTCTCGGGAAGTATGTCGGCATCGTCGTCACCTGCGTGGTGTTCATCGCGATCATGGGCGCAATTCAGCTCTTGGTAACTTCGATTCAAGCAGGTGCGTCGACGCCCCTCGTGATTGGTGTCCCAGTCGGACTGTTGATCGTTCTCGCTGCTGGGCTCGTCTTGGCGAAAGATCGTACGACCGTCGTCCCGGTGTGGTCGGTGCTGGCTCTTGCAGCGAGTGCCTGGCTGTGTTCCACGGTCGATGTCCCGTTGTTTCGACTCTTGGCCTCACTCGCGCTGAGCGGTGGTGAGGTGATGATCCTGACCGCTGTAGCGCTTCTGTTTTCCTCGTTCTCGACCCCTTTCCTCACCGGCGCGTTCACGTTCGGTGTTTGGCTCGTCGGGCGTTCTGCGGACGACATGGTGGCAATGAAGTCGCGTGTGCTTAGCCCTGAGGTCAAGACCTTCCTCAGTTGGCTGGCTGAAGTCGTGCCCAACTTCAACCTCTTCGTACCGGGTCGCGAGACGCTCGTCGCCGCCAGCGCGGGGGTGGGGACCCCGATCGGCTATGTCGTCACATCACTCGGCTACGCGGCACTGTACGCCACGGCGACCCTCGTCATCGCAGCAGCGATCTTCCGGCGTCGAGATTTTCTGTGACGCAACTGTGGCGACGTCCATGGGTCGTCCTCGTCGTGCTACTAGGCGGGCTCACCTTGGTGGTGTTTGCGCGTACTCTCGTGGAGTCGCACGCAGAGGTCACACTGGGCGACGAGTACGCGTCGCAAGGGGAGACGATGCGGGCGGTCGAACACTACCGACGCGCGGTCCGATGGGCCGCTCCCCTGAATCCGTATTCCAGGCGAGCCGCGACCGCGCTTCGCAGTTTGGCCATCGCGCTCGAGGAAGAGGGGCGTCTCGAGGAGGCGCTCCTCGCGTGGCGATCGCTCTTGGGGAGCGACAACGCGTCTGGCACGCCCCTCTCGTCACCAAGTGGCTTTCGGTCCGAGGCACTCGAACGGATATCGGCGCTCTCACCCACGCCGGAGGCTTCCATCGAGCCGTCGTTCGATCGTATTGCGCCGGATCCCGTCTGGGGTACCGCGCTGGTTCTTGGGTTCGCGGCTTGGCTCGCGGGGCTCGCCTTCACGGCGCTGCGCGGGTTCGATGCGTCGGGCGTTTTCGCCTGGCATCTGGCCCGATCGCCTTTGGCAGTGGCCGCGGCAGGCTTTGGGGTGTTCGTCCTAGGAATGCTGCTGGCCTGAGTTTCGTTTCAGGCTTGTTGCTCGAGGACTGAGCACGGGGTAACAGGGGCGGCGTGGATAACATCCGAATCGTAGGTGGGGCGACTCTCGAAGGAACCGTGCGTATCAGCGGCGCGAAGAACGCCGCATTGCCGATCCTCACCGCCGCGTTGCTGGCGGACGGGGAGCACGTCTTTCGAAACGTGCCCGACCTGCGTGACGTGCACACCATGACCAAGCTCCTTCAGCGGCTGGGGGCGGACGCGGCGTATCGCGATGGCCAGGTCGACGTGAATCTCTCCGGATCGCTCGATCCCACAGCGCCCTATGATCTCGTCAAGCAAATGCGGGCATCGGTTCTCGTGCTTGGCCCGTTGGTCGCACGATGCGGCCATGCTGTCGTGTCTCTTCCGGGAGGATGCGCGATCGGTGCGAGGCCGATCGATCAGCATCTCAAAGGGCTCACAGCGATGGGGGCGGAAGTCGAGCTCGAGCACGGCTACGTGAAGGTCGACGTACCGGGAGGTCGCTTGCGTGGATCCGACATTTCGCTCGATTTCCCCACGCACACCGGCACCGAGAATTTGATGTCTGCGGCGGTGCTGGCGGACGGCCGAACGACGATCACCAATGCGGCGCGAGAGCCCGAGGTCGAGGAACTCGCGCGTGTGCTCAACAAGATGGGCGCGCGCATCGAGGGGGCCGGGACGTCGACGATCGCGATCGAAGGGGTCAAGTCGTTGCACCCGATCGATCACGCGATCATTCCCGACCGGATCGAGGCGGGAACTTTCATGGTGGCGGCCGCTGCGACGGCCGGAAACCTGCTTCTCGAAGGGATTGGCTTCGAACCCCTCGAATCCGTGATCGCCAAACTGCGCGAGGCCGGAGCGAAGGTCGAACGCGAAGGGGGTGGGATTCGTGTCGTGGGATCACGACCCATCTACCCGACCGACGTCATCACCCAGCCTCACCCGGGCTTTCCGACCGACATGCAGGCGCAGTTCATGGTGCTGATGTCGCTTGCGGAGGGGACCAGCCGCATCACCGAGACTGTTTTCGAGAACCGATTCATGCACGTTTCCGAGCTCAGCCGCATGGGCGCCGATATCCAAGTCAACGCACGGACTGCGACCGTACATGGCGTCCCCCGTCTCGAGGGCGCCGAGGTGATGGCGACCGACTTGCGCGCGAGTGCCTCCCTCGTCGTGGCGGGCCTCGTCGCCGAGGGAACGACCGACGTTCGGCGGGTCTACCACCTCGATCGGGGCTATGAGCAGATCGAGAGGAAACTCGCGCCGCTCGGCGCCACCATCGAACGGGTTCCTGGCAATGCGTAGACCCACTGGAGATTCCATCGTGATCGCGGTCCCCAAGGGTCGAGTTCTCGAACAGCTCGGCGCGCGGCTCGACAAGGCCGGCATTCCGACTCAGGCGCTCACCGCGAAGAGCCGAAAGTTGGTGCGCGAGGACAAGGGCGCCGGCCTCCGTTTTCTGCTTCTCAAGCCCGACGACGTGCCGACCTACGTCGAGTACGGGGCCGCAGACCTTGGCGTCGTGGGGCGCGACGTGTTGATGGAGCGCAACTACGACGTCTTCGCGCCGGTCGACCTCGATATCGGCCTCTGCCGAATGATGGTCTGCGGGTTGCCGAAGGAGCCGATCACGGGACGTGGCGAGCGACCCCTACGCGTCGCGACGAAGTTTCCACACATCGCAGAACAGTACTTTCGGTCACGTGGTGTCCCGGTCGAGATGATCTTTTGCCAAGGCTCGGTGGAGCTTGCGCCGCTCACTGGCCTAGCTGATGTCATCGTCGACCTCGTCGAGACCGGCGAGACACTCCGCCAAAACGGTCTGGTCGAGCTCGAGCATATTGCGGACATCAGCTCGGTGGTCATCGCCAACCGGGTTGGCCTCAAACTCCGTCGTCGCGCGATCGAACCCATCCTCGAGGCGTTGCGTCGCTGATGCTGAGGCTTCGGGCCGAGACCGATCCAGGGTGGATCGAGGTGGTCACCGGCGACTTCGATTCGTTTCTGCTCGACCACGCTGCATGCGAGCGGAAGGCTTCGGCGACCGCGCTCAAGCTGGTGTCTCACTATTCCGATCGAACGATGCTGGTGCGCACACTCATTCCGTTCGCGCAGGAAGAGTTGGACCACTTCGCGCGCGTGATGGAGATCATCCTCGACCGCGGCCTTGCCACACGTCCAGACGAAAAAGACCCCTACGTCGGGGCTCTGATGGGATTGATCAAGCGTGGTCCCACGCAGTATTTTCTCGACCGTCTGCTCGTCCTCGGCGTCGTCGAGGCGCGCGGGTGCGAGCGATTCGGTTTGGTGGCCGAGGCACTGGACGCCGGGCCACTCAAGGAGTTCTACCTCGACATCACACGCTCCGAGGCTCGACACCATGGCGTGTTCGTGCGCCTCGCGCGCGAGTACTTCCCGGCATCCACAGTCGATGCGAGGCTCGATGAACTTCTCGATCGAGAAGCCGAGATTGTCCGAACTCTACCGCTTCGCCCTGCCGTTCACTGACCCAGTCGCTTTCGGAAGACGATGCGGACTTCCTCGAACCCGAGGGCATCGTGCGCTGTGCGTGCCACTCGGTTCGATGCCCAAGTCCCTGACTCGAGGACCTCGCACCCCATCGCCTGGAAGCGCGACTCCAGCGCGCTCAACAACGCCCGGCCAATCCCGGTGCCACGATGGCCTGCTTGGACGTACCAGTCCTCGACGGTTGCCCGCCGCGTCAACACGCGTTCTGACTCGATCTGTGCACGCCCGCTGATATACCCGACCTCGTTCCCGTGGTGCGTCGCGAGCAGGACCTGGCAGGCACGGTCCTCGAGCAAAGCGTCTACATCTGCTTCGAGGACCCGATCGTAGTCGCGGTACGCGATCAGCGGACGCACCGTGTCTCCGACGACCTCGTCCCGGTGCGATTGGTAGAGATCTCGATGGAACCGAAGCAGAACTTCCCGATCCGCCTTGCCCGCCTCTCGTATCTCGATAGGGCTTGCCACGCGCGTAGCCTAGGACGTCGCGCGTCGTTTCTCTACTGCACCCGAATCAACCCGCGAATCCGCGCGAACGTCTTTCTTCCGATCCCCGGCACGCGAAGGATGTCCTCGACGCGGCGGAATTTCCGTTTTTCGCGCTCGTCCACGATCGCTTGGGCCCGCGTCGGGCCGATTCCCGGCAGTTGGGCAAAGTCCGAGGCGGTCGCCGTGTTGAGATCGATGAGGGCGTCGGCTGTGTCGGGCGCGGATGCGTCATCTCCCTGTGATGGGGAGAGCGCCGCAGCGTGGGCCACCTGCACGACTACGACGAGCAGCGCCAGCGCAAGCATGCGCCTGATCAAGCTGCGCGCTCCTTGTTGCCGTCACGGCTTTCGAGTGGCTGGTAGTCGCGGATGTGCAGCTCTCCGTTCACGGGCATCGCGTCCAGCCGCACGTTCAAGCTGCCGTCGCGATTCACGAACGCTGCACCTACACGCACCCAGAACTTCCGACCGTCCTTTTCGCGTTCGACGATGGTGTAAGCGAGCTTCACTGTCCGTGGACCGTTTTCTTCTGGCATGGGACCTCCTCTTGGGTAGGCCACGACCTACTGCAGGACCGATGCCAGACCTCGAACACCTGATCCCGCGTAGCTACGGACGCGATCGTGGCGAAGGATCCCCCATCCGACGGCGAGCACCGTCGTTCACGACGATTCTTGGTTTGTTGCGCCGCGATCTTCCTGTCACTATCCGCCAGCCGACTAGCAGGGGACATCGATGAAGATTGCACTTTCCACACGCGCCTGGGACACGACCAAGGCGGACATCGTCGCCGTGGCGATTCCTTCCGCCAAGACGAAGTACACCAAGGCCATTGGCCGATTGGAAGCCGTTACCGGTCGCGCAAGCATCAAGCCTCTGACGAAGGACGAACGGTTCGCGGGCAAGGCCGCACAGACCCTCAAGGTCGCGGTTTCCGGGGTGGAAGCGCGCTGGGTCCTGTTGGTGGGTGTTGGTACCGAGACGGAGCCAACCAAGATTGCGTACGCACTGGGTCACGCCCTCGCATCGTCCGCACGCGCCCAAAAAACGGGTGCGGTCGAGCTACCTGACGTCGACGCAACCACCGTCCGGGCGGCGGCGCAGGGGCTCGAGACAGGCGCGTATCGGTACGTGGAGTACAAGAGCGACAAGAGCTCCACATCGAGTCTCGTCAGTGTCGAGATCTTGGGTGCCCCCAAGAGTACGAGAGGGCTCGCTGCCGCAATCGCTGCGGGGCGCGGATTGGCCCAGAGCGTCAACTTCGCCCGCGATCTCGTCAATCGACCGCCCAACGACCTCAACCCCGTGACCCTGGCGCGTGCCGCTGCCGCCGAATCCAAGAAGCTCGGCTTGACGTGCAGCGTTTGGAACAAGGCGCGCATCAAGAAGGAGGGGATGAACCTCTTGCTTGCCGTCAACGCAGGAAGTGGCGTCGAGCCCCGCGTCATTCACGTCACCTACAAGCCACGCAACGCCAAGAAGAAGATCGCGTTCGTGGGGAAGGGCCTCACCTTCGATGCGGGAGGCCTGTGCATCAAGCCTGCCGGATCGATGATCACCATGAAATGCGACATGGCGGGGGCTGCGACGACTCTTGGGATCGTATTTGCAGCCGCGCGCCTCAAGCTGCCGATCGAGATTCATGCCGTCGTCGGCTCGACCGAGAACATGACCGGCGCCGACGCCTACCGGCCGGGCGATGTCTATGAGTCGCTTCAGGGCAAGACGGTCGAGGTGATCAATACGGATGCTGAAGGGCGACTCGTGCTCGCCGACGTCCTCACCTGGACCGCGCGAAAACTGAAGCCCGATCTCATGATCGATCACGCCACGCTCACTGGCGCCGCGATGGTTGCACTGGGGCAATGGAGAGCGGCCCTCTACACCGATCACGACGATCTCGCGAAGAGGTACCTCACGGCCTCAGAGCAAGAGGGTGAGGCGTTTTGGCGCATGCCACTCGACGGCGATCTCAAGGCGACCCTCAAGAGCCCCATCGCAGATCTCAAGCACGTGGGTGGCCGTCTCGGGGGTTCGATCACCGCCGCGCTCTTCCTCGAAGAGTTCATCGAAGGCACGAAGTGGATGCATCTCGATATCGCGGGCCCTTCATTTCTCGAACGCGCCCACGGACAGATGCCTCAGGGCGGCACTGGGTTCGGGGTCGCCACGGGCGTGCGGTTTCTCGAGAGCCTCGCGTGAGGCAGCCTTCAGGCTTGGATCGCTCGCGCCCTGAACTGAGCCGCCCTCTCGGCGCTTCAGGACGCGAGCGATCTAGAGCCTGTAGGGGAACTTGACCTTGAACGTCGATTGCTTGAAGCGCGGTACGCGAGCGCGCCTCACGGCCTTCTCGATGCAAGCTCCGGTCGGGGTTCCCTTGAACGGGCCGCTATCGACCTTGGCGCGAGAGACACGACCGGTGCTGCCACTGAACGCCACATCGACGATGGCGGTTCCGCCCGAGCCCTTGCTGCACGATTTCACGGCGCCGCTCACGCCCTGAAGGGCGGTCTTCACGTCAGAACGTGAGGGGGAATCTGCGAGCCCGGAGCCACCCGAACTCGGCTTGGACTGCGCCGTGGGTTTGTTGCCCTTCGACGAACCCCCAACGACCTCATCCATGAGCGAGTCGAGATTTCCGCTTCGCTTCTTGGGCGCGGGCGCGGCCGCAGGGGCTGCGGCGGATGCGGAGCGTGTTCTCTTGCGTCGTTTTGAAGTCGCGCGCTGCTTCTTCGGGGCTGTGGCCTTCGCGGCGGCGGGCTCTTCGAAGTCAGGGGCCTCGAGCGGTTCTTCGGCAGGTTCCTCGAAGGCTGCCGCTTCGGGCTCCGGGGATGGTGCAGCCGCCTGAGGCTCTGCGGCCTGCTGCGTTGGCGCTGCGGCCGCCGCGAGCTCTTGCGTGTCTTCGGGCGCAGTGATCTCGAGGGTCTCATCGGACGTGCTTGGTCGAAACGCCATGCCCGCGGTCATCGAGATCGCCACGATGCCAATCAACCTGACCACTCCGGCACCGATCCATAGCCAGCGGTTGCCGGACGAGGCTTCCACTGGGGTCGGGCCAAGCAGAGGCCCACCGAGTGCACCGCCCGCGGCGCTCGTGCCGATCGCCAGAAGATCGTCGACCGCCTGTGAAGGGGCCGAGCGCGTTCCTGGAGTCGTCGACTTGGCCAACGCTCGGATGTCGATCAGGCCTGATCCCTCGCCGGAAGCCTGCGGACTGGCGGCCGAGGATACGACAGGCGAGGGCGACTCCGGCTCCGGCGATCCGCCGTGAGACGCGAGTTGCTGCAGGTTGCCGAGCGAGAACAGGACGGAGTTCTCGTTCCGCTGTCCGGTCATTCGGGCCGGCTCTGCCCCCATCCCGCCGCCAAGGCCACCGAGCGAAGGGCCCGGCTCTGCCTGTGTGTCGGGCGCGGCCGCGAACGGCGACTCCGCTGGCGCGTCGGCGTCTGCGTTGTCGTCTCCGTTGAAACCGGAAAACATGCTGCCGTGGGTGTCGATCTCCCCCGTCGGCTCCCTGCCGTTGCCGTCGCTGAAGAGATCGCCCCCAGTGCCGAATGGGGAGTCGGACTCCGTTTCGATCTTCGCAGTCTCGCCGCGGCGAGCGGTCGACACGCCCCCAAGGATCTGCACCAGCTCGGGCACGTCGCTCGCCACTTTCCAGTCGCCAAAGCCTTCCTTCCAGACGTAGGAGTCGAGGCCCACGCTGCCCTTGGCGAACAATTGGCTCAGCTCGATCGGCGGCAGCGGCCCGCGCTGCTCGCCGTCCACGACGATATACCAACCCGAATCGGTAGCCGGTTCTTGGCTTTGGCCAGCACCGTCGAGCGCATGGGCCCCGGTCTGGTCGCCCCGCACTTCCAAGACCGATGAGCATTTCTTGCATCGGATCTTGAAGATCTTCCCCGCCACCTTTTCGTCGGCGATCGAGTATTTGGCCCCGCAACTATCGCAAACGATCTTCATCTATCGCCCCCGTCTCCTCCCAAGGCTCGCACCGCAGCTCCCCGGATCGAAGATTCCCCTTTAGGACCGGGATCATAGCCGTCCCGCTGGCTTCGGAGCAAGAAGTCCACGAATCATCTCCCCGCATGCTTGGACCCAGTCGGGGGCCCGTCCTTGGGTGCTTTTTTCGGCGGGTTCCCTCGAGGGCCTGGCTCACCGCTAGTTGACGACCACGAGTTCGGCCCCGTCTCGGCCGCAGAATGTGTGCGACGAGGTGTGGCGTTCACCGCATTCAGGGCAGATTTTCTTGGAATCATGGGGTCGCGGGGGCCGGGTGGAGTTCGAGGCACCGTAGAGCCCGTAAGGAACCAACTCGTCCGCATCATCAGGGCAAAAGCTCGCCTCGGGTCCGTAGCCGCGCCGACAGGTCGGGCAAATCATGCCTTGTGAGAAGGGGCCGGCAGGGGGGCCCTCGTTCAGCGGCGCGCCGTCCTTCACGCAGAAACGGTTCCGGAGGCCGTACTCGGTCATGCAGACCGGGCAACTTCGAACCTCAGGCACCTCGGTCGGCTCCGGTGGCGCTGAGCGGGTCTTCGGGAGGGGTGGCGGGACGCTCTTGGTCACCACGGGCGGGACCGAGTCCGGTGCGCTCTCCGCGGCGTTGCCACGCCGCTTTCGAATCAGGATCAGGAGCCCCGCCGCGAGCAGGGCGACGATCGCCATTGCGGTCAGATCCGACGCCATCTCGGAATTGTGCACAACCT
>JBATTM010000627.1:0-10642 GCA_049670545.1 Polyangiales bacterium | reverse complement strand
GTGTGCCACTATCCCCGCAACCTACGAGAATGACGAAAGAAAATATGATCCCTGCAAACGTACGATAAGCCATTGTCTATTCCTGTATTCCAATAGTGACGAAAAATTGCTTTTTCACCAAATCGATTTCAGGTGATATCACCGAAAAACTACAGTTTAGGTGAGCATCTTTACAGTCCCCATGAGGAGCCAACCGCTACTCCACGCCCGCCTGGCATGCGGGTGGCCCGCCACTCCGCGGAGAGGCGCAGACTTGCCGCTCGGGGCAGTCGACGATTCGAGAACAGGTTCCGCCTTCGGGCACACATTCCTTGTGGCCGTCGGTCCAGAGCCCGACGCACTCGAAGCCGTCCGTGCAGTCATCGCCATCGAGGCACAGACCGTATTGGCCGCACACCGATGTGCTCCCGGCCTCGGACACCTCGCACACGGGCGCGAACGGGTCCGCGCAATCGGCGTTCACGCATGCGACAGGGCTCGGCGCGTTGGGCTCAGAGCTTCCAGCGCATTCCGTGGTGCCGTCTCCATCGATGTCGACGCAACGTGGCGCAATCCCAGCACAGTCGAGCTCCCCTTCGCACACTTGGTGCACGCGGTGGCAGAAGCGCGAGACGTCGATGCCCTCGCAGACGTGGCTCATGGGGCAATCGTCGTCGTGCACGCAGGGAACACGGCGATCCACGCACTCTTCCTCTTCACAAAGGAACCCGAGCACGCAGTCGAAATCGCTGTCGCATCCCGGTGTCGTCTTGACGCACCGAAGGCCTTCGATCCCGAGGTCGGTGCACACCCGTTCGCCAGGACAATCATCATCGTCGCGGCAAAACGATCCACTCGCGAGAACGCAGATCTGAATCGGATTGCCCTCGAGGGTCGCACAGCCCGACTGAATGCAGGTGTGCCCCGGCGCGCAGTCCGAGGCCTGCTCACAACGGTCTTCGTCCGCGGGACACGCCGCACAGAGGTTGCCCACCTGACACTGCGGGATCGGAGTCGTTCCACCGGTTCCGCTGGTACCGCCGGTGCCATCGCTACCCGCTGTGCCCCCCGTTCCGCTACGACGCTCACCTCCGCCGTCGGTACAACCGGCGCAGAGCGCGAGGATCAGAACCGGCAAGACAAGACAACGTTGGATCATGGTAGGAGTCCCCTTAGAGACTTAGAAAGTTCCGAAAAATCAGGGGCCTAGCAATGGTTCCGGTGTCGGCACGCGTGAAAACTGTCGATCCCGTGAGAGCCGTCACAAGGTGCACTGACACGCGCGCACCGAGCCCGACACGAACCGATGTGTCGGTTCCATGTCGTCCGGCTGCTAGCCGGAGTGTTCGAAAACTCGTAAGGAGTGGGGCTGCACACATGAGAACACTCACCCTCTTTGTCGGCCTGTGGTTCACGGTGATCGGTTGCGGGGCATCGCAGCCGCCCACGGAGACCGAGGGGGAGCGCTACGTCCCAACACCCGCCGGCATCCTGACGCCGAGCGCGGTCGAGTCGCGTCTCGGAACACTTCGATTCTTCGATGGAATGCCTGATGAGGGAACGATCGATCGAGTGTACGACCACCTCGATCTCATGCGCGGGGTCCGCGCGTATCTTCAGGGGATACCCGGGGCGTCGATGGTTGGGATGCGTGAAGGGCTCTTCGCGGCAGGCTTGTTGCCGAACTACACGATCTTCGTGTCAGACCGCCTGATCGACTCACGATCGCAGTTCCTCACCTTCAACACAGAGACCATCTACGCGACCGCATGGATCAGCCTGAAGGGCGGCCCGATCGTCGTCGAAACGCCGCCGCGAACGTTGGGTGTCTTCGTCGATAGCTGGCAGCGGCATCTCACCGATACAGGCTACCCGGGCCCCGACCGCGGAAAAGGGGGTCGATATGTCATCGTCCCGCCCGGCTACGCGGGGTACGTGCCGGATAGTGAGTTTGCGGTGCGGTCTCGCACACTAGGTGTGTGGATGTTGCTTCAAGGACTGATGGTCGAGGGAAAGACACGACCGGCTGCCGAAGCCTTCCGCACGCGCCTCAAGGTCTACCCACTCAAAGAGTCCGCGCACCCCCCGCCGAATCAGTTCGTCGACATGTCTAGTAAGGAGATCGATACGATCCCACCCACCGGCCTCCGCTATTTCGAAGCCCTCGATGCGTTGGTGCAAGAGGAACCACGTGAGAGTCAAGACCCTGAGCTGCTCGGCACGCTGGCGTCGATAGGAATTGAAAAGGACGAGAAATTCGCCCCGGACGCGCGGATGCAGGCGATTCTTTCGGCGGCGGCCGCCGTGGGGGACGCAACCGTACGCGCGCTGCTGTTTGGCGAGCGAAACCCGGCGCCAAGGCTCACGCCGAACAGCCACTGGCGGGCTGGCGAGATGGCCGAAAGCCATGAGTTCATCGAAGACCATGCGCGCACGCTCGACCGGCGCGCTAGCTCTCGATACTACGCGACAGGACACACCCCACGTCTCGTCGACGACTTGCTCGGTCGGCGCTTCGAGTCGGCCGTCGTCTTCCGAGACAACGGAGGGCAACTGCTCGACGGCGGGCGAACCTACACGATGACCCTGCCCGCAGGCGTTCCGGCGAAGAACTTCTGGTCTGTCGTCGTCTACGACAACCAGACCCGTTCCATGCTGCGAACCGGGCAACGGTTTCCCAGCATCAACACCGCCCAGGCGGCCGTCCACGATCGACCGCCCCCACGACCCAACGACGACGGCTCGATCACCCTCTATTTCGCGCCGAGGCCGCCGAAAGCGGTCAAGCGATCATCGCATGGCGGCCGCCGGGGTAGAGCACCGGAGTCGAACTGGATCCAAACCGTCCCGGGCCGAGGATGGAACGCCATTCTTCGTCTGTACGGCGCGCTCGACGCATGGCGGGGGGGCGCCTGGCGGCCTGGAGAGATCGAACTGTTATCGGACGTGCCTCCTGTCACACCCCGAAAAGGAAACCCGCCTGGCAAGTCATCAGAAGGACTCGCTGCCGCCGGGAGCGTCGGGCCGCTCGAGTTCACGCTGGGGGTCCCCAACGAGATCACCTCCGAACGCCTCTACGAGAATCTCGCGTTCCTGCGCGCGGTGGACACCTTCCTGAGAACGATCCCCGGCGCGTCGATCGCGGCGACCCGTCGGGGCCTCCGTAGCGTGGGAATCGAGGACGCGAGCACGGTCGGAATCTTCGAACGGTCCATCGACTCGCACTCGCTCTTCCTCACCCCGAGCGCTGAGAGTGTGAACGCGATCACGTGGCTCAACCTTCGAGGTGGCGCGATGGTCGTCGAGAGCTCTCCGAGCACGACCGGGCTCGTCGACGACGCGTTCTTCCGCTACGTCGCCGACCTTGGGGACGTCGGCCCAGACCACGGCGAAGGTGGCCTGTTCCTCTTCACGCCTCCCAAGTACCAGGGGCAGGTCTCGGAGCGTTACTTCGCGTTCGCGTCTTCCACGTTTGGCAACCTGTTGCGTTGGCGCGCCCTCGCGACCGATGGGGATCCTCTGCCGACGGCGACCCGACTCGAGAACACGATTCGGACCTACCCGTTCGACTTCGACTTCGACGAAGACTTCGATTTCGATGCGGTGCCCGCGGAGGCAGAAGGCGCAGAGGAGTCAGACGCCAACCAGAACGCGGAAGTGCCACGCTTCGTCAGGTTGTCAGGTCGACCCATGAACACCGTTCACGCGAACGACGCGACCTTCTACGATGAAGTCAGTTCCCTGATTCAGGACGAGCCCCCCCAAGCGTTCGACGCCGAGATCCTCGGGCTCTTGGCGTCGATCGGGATTCGTCATGGACAGCAGTTCGATCCCGATCCCAGCTCGCGCGCAACCCTGGCCGACGCTGCCGCAGTGGCGAACGCCACCGCGCGCGCGCTCGCATTTAGACCGCGGGATCGGGACGCCTACCTCTACGAAGACGCCGGCTGGTACACACGCTTCTTCGGCAATAGCTCGAGGTTTCTCCGCAATGGCGCCCGCATGGTCGATGCACGCACGCGGTTCTTCTTCCTGACGACCATGATCAGCCCAACGATCACGAGGGACGATATCGGCAAGGGTTCGCGAAGCGCCATCAACGCGACCGATTCGAAAGGCCGATACCTAGACGGCGCATCATCCTACGCGATGACCCTCCCCCCGCAGATTCCCGCACGCCACCTCTGGTCCGTCGTCGTCTACGACCCGCAAACCCGCTCGATGCTCCAAACACCAAATTCCCCGACCCCGCGTCTGAGCAGCCAGACCGGGTCGGTCGTGCCCAACGCAGATGGATCGGTGACGATTCATTTCGGGCCCCGGGCCCCGCTCGGTCGCGAGTCGAACTGGATCCAAACGGTGCCGGGCAAAGGATGGTTCACCGTACTTCGGCTCTACGGGCCTCTCGAGCACTGGTACGACAAGACCTGGCGCCCGGGCGACATCGTTCGAACCCCGTAGCAAGGGACGCTACGGAAGAACCTCCTTGCCACGAAAATCGAAGACCCGACCTGAGTCCGACGACGTGGCGGCGGAGACGACACCAAGGAGAGCTTCTGCAGCCTGCGCCGGTGTCAATAGAGTCGACGCGGGCACACCTCGCTGGAACGGCTTCGACAAGCTCGTGTCCACTGTTCCTGGATGCAAGCCGAGCACGATAGCGCGTGGAGCGATGCGGGATAGTTCGATCGCAATCGTCTTCGTAAACATGTTCTGAGCCGCCTTCGAGCCTCGGTACGCGTACCATCCGCCGAGACGATTGTCGGAGATACTTCCGATCCGCGCGGACAAGCTCGCGAACACCGACCTCTGATCGTGTCGAAGGAACCGAGCGAAGTGCTTGCCGACGAGGAGGGGACCAAACGCGTTCACCTCGAACACCTGCCGCAGAGCGTCGGCATCGACCTGATCAAGCTTCTTCTCAGGGGATACGCCGGGACCATGCAGCATTCCGGAGACATTCATCACGAGGTCGAGAGACGGAGTCAGACCTGCGATCGCGCTCGCTGCCGCGGCGATCGAAGACTCGCGTCGCACATCGAGCGCGACCACCCGGCACCTGTCCGGATGGGCCTCCGCGAGCGCGGTCAGTGCATGCGCGTCTCCAGGGTGTCGACACGATGCGATGACAGTGGTCTCCGGGTCGCGGCTTAACAGCCGTTCGACGATGGCGAGCCCGATCCCCCGGCTCGCACCCTGAACGAACAGGGTTCGATTCACCGTCGCCATGCACTTGGCCGTATAGGCCCCCCGGCTCTGCCGCCAAGATCGGCCCCCTCAGAATAGCCATAACGTTATGAAATCATGTCCTTTCTCGGAAGACTGGGTAAATTATCAGTACGTTTCCCTTGCATCTATGTCGCGTGGATTGTAAAAGAATGTCATCGAATGTTGCGGTTGGTCGCGACACTTGGAGGCCCTCAAATGAAACACTGCTTGGTTGCTCTTTCCTTGATTCTCGGTGTCATGTTCATCACCCCGACACCGGTGGCGCATGCATGGAGCTGGAGTTCCTTCATCGCCAAGTTCACCGGCGGAAGCAACAAGGGGAGCAATGGCTCGTACAAGTGGAAGTACAAGGGCAGCGCCCGAAGCGGTGGCTCAAGTGTGCCTGAGCTCGACCCGAGCGCGGCCGGGAGCGCCTTGGTTCTCCTCCTCGGCGGTGTGGCATACGTGATGTCGCGTCGGCGCGACGAAGACGAGCTCGCCTAGTCGAGCAGTAGGGATCTGCATTGCCTGATTCGCGGGTGCATCCGCCTCTTCAGGCGCGCTGGTTCATACGACCGATCGCATCGCTCTTCCTCCTGATCGCCGAGTACCTGGCGGTCAGTTTTTCGTTCGACGCCTGGATCCTATTCGAACGCGCGGGTGACTGGGCGGCGGTGGGCCTGATTGGAATGCTCGGACCGATCGTGGCGGCGTTCGCGACTGCGCTTTGGTTGCTTGGCCGCACCGAGCTTCGCGAAATCATTCATCGCTCGGCACAAGCCGAGGAGGTCGCCTGGTTCCCGACACTGTTGCTCCACCTCGTGTGCTTCGCTGCGTTCTTCGGATTGAGCGCCCACCTCTTCGGTGGAGTCGCCGGGCCGAGCGGCCCTTTCGGCTTGTGGGTGCTCCTCTGGGGGATCGGCGGAGCGGCGACTCTCATGAGTTGGTTGCCACTTGCCGTAGGCAGGCTTCACGTCGCTGGACTCCTGAGGGAGCTTGCCGTGCCCATCATGCTCGCCGCTTCGCTTGGCTTGCTCGCGTGGGGGGCGGGGATCTTCACCCTCGAACTGTGGGAACCCCTCAGCGAGGTCACACTCACCGCGGTAGCGGCCCTCCTCGAGGTCTTCGTCACCCCCATCGTCTACGACCCCACGGAAGCCGCCGTCGGGACCCCCGAGTTCTGGATTCGTGTCGCCCCCGTATGCTCGGGGTACGAGGGCATCGGCTTGGTCGTGGCGTTCCTGACGGCGTACTTGGTCGTGTTCCGCGAGCGCTTTCGCTTTCCACGTGTGTTGTTGTTGGTGCCCATCGCGATCGTGGCGGTGTGGGTGTTGAACGTCATTCGGATCGTCGCGCTGATCCTGGTCGGCGATCTATGGTCTCCCGAGATCGCGATCGGCAGTTTTCACTCCAAAGCTGGGTGGGTGTTCTTCTGCGTCGTCGCGCTCGGGGCGGTCTGGACAAGCGAACGCTTCTCTTGGTTCTTGCAGGAGCCGGTCGATCGACGGGCTCGCGTCTCGAACCCCAGCGCACCGTTTCTGCTCCCGTTGCTCGCGGTGATTGGTACCGCGCTCGTCACCGGCTTGCTCGTCGACGACTTCGACTACTTCTACCCAGTGCGCGTCGGTGTCGCGATCACCGCCCTTGCCTGGTTCCGACGGGACTACGCCGCGGGCGTCCGTAAACAGCTTCAAGGTCGGTCTCTCTGGTCATGGCAAGCTGTAGGTATCGGTGTGGCGACCTACGCGTTGTGGACAATCCTTTGGAGCTTCGGTCATTCGGGTGTCGACACGACCCCCGCGGCACTGGCCGACCTCTCGGGGGCCGCTGCGTTGATCTGGATAGCATCGCGGATCATCGGTTCGATCGTCGCCGTTCCCATCATCGAAGAGCTGGCGTTTCGCGGTTTCCTCTTGCGGCGGCTCATCTCTCGAGATTTCTCGAGCGTCCCGTACGATACGTTTCGGATGTCGGCTGTCATCCTATCTTCGCTTGCGTTCGCCGCGCTCCATCAACAATGGATCGCGGGCTTCGTCGCCGGCGTCGCCTACGCTTTCGCTTTGGAGCGGCGGGGAGTGCTGACCGACGCAATTTTGGCTCATGCGACCACCAATGCATTGATCGCCGCCCAAGTGCTCGCGCTAGGGCACTGGTCCCTCTGGTAATCACCCTGGTTTTCGAAGTCTCGACGGGAGGCGCTTGATCGTCCCCCCTTGTCCGCGGTATCCCGGTATGTAGCTCGGGTCGAGCGCTGGATGACAGAGACGTCCGCCGATAGACAGAAAGCCGCCATATCGCGAGAAGCGTGGGACGGGGATCCACCACATCGCACCGCCGCGCGCGAACGACTACTCGAAGTGGCCGCGCGCTGCGTCGCTCGCGACGGCCTGGACGGAACGGGAATCGCGCACGTGGCACTCGAGGCCGGTGTCAGTCGGCCGACGGTGTACCGATACTTCAAAGATCGTGACGAGCTGATTCGATCGGTGCTCCTCCAAGCAGGGCTGCGGCTTGCGAACGAGGTACGCGAACACATGCAGACGTTCGACGACCCTGGCGAGAGCGCTGTCGAAGCCATGGTGTACACACTACGCAGCGTCCAAGACAACGGGGTGTTGCGACAAGTCTGGAATTCTCCGGTGTTCGACGCACTCGTTCTACGTGGTTTCACGCAGCCAGCCTCAATCGCCTTCACACGCGTCGCCTTCGGCGATTTCGTCGACGCCGCGGGGTGGGACGAGAACGAGACGACAGAGGTGATGGAGTACATGCTACGTCTGATCATGTCGTTCCTCGCCTCTCCCGACCCCGAGCGCAGCGACCAAGAGCTGCGCGATTTTCTACGACGAAGATTCATCCCCGCACTCGGCCTGTAGCGGCGCAATGAATCGTGGTGGCTCCACGGTCGTCCGAGTTGAACGGTGGTCGTTTCGATCCGCCTGTAGTAAGGAAGCCACGATGATTCGAACGAAGTTGATGGGATTGATCGCTCTCGCCGCGCTGGTCGTTTCGGTGCCTGGGAGTGCTCCCATGGCGACCGCGAACGCCGCGCCCGCCACCACGATCCGCATCGCATCACTCGCGCCTCCGGGCTCTTCGTTCGTCAAGGTCTTGAAGGCATGGAGTCGAACCCTCACGAAGGAGACCGAAGGTCGGGTTGAACTTCGCATCTTCAGTGGTGGCAGCGACGGTGACGACCGCGATCTGATCCGGAAGATCAAGGCAGGCAAGCTCGATGCAGCCGGGGTGGCGACCACGGGGCTAGGTCTGATCGCGCCTGAAGTGCAGGTACTGACGGCGCCCGGGCTGCTTACAGACGCCGCGACCCTCGATCGCGTGCGTACGAAGCTGCAAGAGAAGTTTCAGAAGATGATCGAAGCCGGGGGCTTCAAGCTGTTGACCTGGGGCGATGGCGGCAAGAACCGAATCTTCTCCTCGAAGAAGTTCGCTAGCCCTGGTGACCTCGCGAAGGCCCCTGCCTGGGCAGGAAAGAACAACGCGGTCGTCGACGAGTTCGTCCAAGCGATTGGCGCATCACCGGTACGCGTCGCCGCTGCAGGAGTCGCATCCCGGCTAGGGAACGGAACCCTGCAGATCATTCCGGCGTCCGCGATGAGCGCAGTGGCGTTCCAGTGGTACACGCATCTCAAGGCCATGACCGATACGAACTTCAACATCATCGTGGGGGGCTCGGTCATCAGCAAAGCCAAGTTCGACCAGCTGCGCGCAGACGACCAAGAGGTCCTGCTCACGACTGCGAAGCGTGCTGCCCAGAAACTCGACTCGATCGTCCAACGCGACGACGATCGCGCATATGAAACACTGGTCGCTCGAGACGTATCGGTCGTCACGACTGCCCCCCACCAAGCAGCATGGGACGCCGCCGCGAAGAAGGCGCGACAGCGGCTGGTCGAGCGCGGGGTCTTTAGCAAATCGCTGCTTCGCGCCGTCGAAGACGCCGCCAACTAGGAGCCCTTCTCATGTCCGAAGTACACCCCGCAGTCACCGCAAGTGAGCGCTCCGCAGAGTTCGCAATGGCGAAAGATAAGGCCTCGTGGCTGGCGTTGTTCGCCGAGGATGCGTTTCTCGCAGACCCAGTCGGCAAATCGATGCTCGACCCGGCCGGCAAGGGGCATCAGGGCAAGGCCGCGATCGAGCGATTCTGGGACAACATCATCGCCAACGCGAATCTCACCCTCGTCGCATCTCAGAGAATCGTGTGCGACAACACCTGCGTCGCTGTGTTGCGCGCCACCAACGACATGGGCGGTGGCGTGAACACTGTCGTCGACATGGTCGGCCTCTACGAGGTCGACGAACACGGAAAGCTGTGTTCGCTCAAGGTGTACTGGGATTTCCCCAAGCTGATGGCGCAACTCCAAGGCGGGGGGGCCGGTTAGCCATGGATGTGACTGCGCTCTATCAGGCGACCGACCCATTGGTATCGGCGTTCTGGGCAGCGCTCGCCTTTGCCGCGCTTTGCTGGGTGCTCTCGCTGCTCACACGCGAGTATTCGTGGGTCGACCGACTGTGGTCGATCACTCCGGTGTTGTTCTCCGTTCATTTCGCAGCGCACGCAGGTTTCGAGGACACCAGGCTCAATCTCATGGCTGCGCTCGTCACCGCATGGGGCATTCGCTTGACCTACAACTACGCGCGCAAAGGGGGATACGCACCTGGCGGGGAAGACTATCGGTGGGAAGAGATCCAAGAGCGCATCGGCCCGGTCTGGTTTCAGGTGCTCAACGCGACCTTCCTCGCGCCCTTTCAGAATGTGCTCCTTCTGTTGATCGTCGTCCCATCGTACGCCGCGTACCAACACCTCGGAACGCCGCTCGGAGCACTCGACTTCGCGGCGGCAGTAGCCTTCGTCGCGCTCCTCGTCGGCGAGACGGTCGCGGACGAGCAGCAATGGCGATTCCAAAATGCGAAGCATGCGGTCAAGGCCCGCGGCGAGACGCCGGAGGCGGATTTCGCGACCCACGGTCTCTTTCAATACTCACGGCACCCCAACTTCTTCTGTGAGCAAGCGATGTGGTGGGTGTACTACGTCTTCTCGATCGCGGCGGGGGCCGGCTGGCTCAACTGGACGATTTGCGGCGCGGTGCTCCTCACCCTGCTGTTCCAGGGCTCTACTGGGCTCACCGAGAAGATCACGCTGCGGAAGTATCCCGCGTACGCCGAGTACCAGAGGACGACGAGCCGCCTCTGGCCTTGGTTTCCAAAGCGCGGCTAGCCGACTGTGCGCTCGGGGGCGGGAGCGCGCGATCAGCAAACGCCTGTTCAGCACAAAAAGCCTCAAATTCCGGCTCTATACGGGTCGCGCACGCACAACCGCGGGTGCGCCTACCCGCACCCACAGGACGCCGTTGGACGACAGGACACAAACCGTGGCGCAAGCCGTGACAAATCGACGTTCAATTCGTTGCGTACCCGACAAACACCGGGTAAACGT
>JBATTM010000626.1:0-2969 GCA_049670545.1 Polyangiales bacterium | reverse complement strand
ACACCGAATGGACCGACGAGGTGGTCGAGCGACGAAACCGAATGCGCACCCTCACGGTTGTGACCGACCCGACGAACGACTCGGCTCCGGCGCTCCTCGATCGTCTCAAGCCGCAGGTCGACGCCCTCGATTACCCGCCCGGGTATCACGTCGAATGGGGCGGAGAATACGAAAGCACGAACGACGCGCAGTCCGCACTCTTCGAGCCGATCCCGATCTTCGTGGGCATCATGGTGTTGATCGTCCTCGCACTCTTCAACGCGATTCGTCAGCCTCTCGTGATTTGGCTCACCGTTCCTTTGGCGATCATCGGTGTGACCGTTGGGCTGTTGCTCACGGGTCAGCCGTTCGGGTTCATGGCACTCCTCGGGCTCTTGAGCCTGTCGGGGATGCTGATCAAGAACGCGATCGTGCTCGTCGATCAGATCGATCTCGAGGTTCGCGAGGGCAAGCCTACGTACACCGCGATCCTCGACAGCGGGGTCAGTCGCTTGCGTCCCGTGGCGATGGCGGCACTGACGACCGTTCTCGGGCTGGCGCCGTTGTTCCTCGACGCCTTCTACATCGCCATGGCCGTCACGATCGTATTCGGGCTTGTCGTGGCCACGGTCTTGACGATGATCGTCGTGCCGGTGTTCTACGCGATCTTGTTCAAGGCGAACAAGGCCGAGGTGAGTGCGTAGGCGCGGCGACCGTCAGACGTTTATCTAGGAGTCGTGGTTGGCGCGCGTCTGGTGTGCGATGTGAAGCCCGACGAGCCTGGCGATCATGACGGCAAGATACAACTGGCCGAAGACACCTGCGAGCGCGGATAGAGAGCGGGCGAGGCTCGAGACCGGCACGATGTCGCCGAACCCCATGGTCGTGAAACACACGAGGCCGTAGTACATCAAGGCCGACTCGAGCTCGCCGCGGCTGGTCGGACCTGCACCGGGAAGCCCAGAGAACGAGCCGGGGTCGCGCAGCTCGATCACCTGGAACACGAGGCTGAACGCGATCGCGATCAGGAGATACGTGACGATTGAACCGAAGATTGTGTTGACGGTGACTTCACGACGTTGGAAGAGGTGCGCCACGATGATGAAGTTTGCGTAGACGAGCCACACGACGGTGATCCCGAGCGCGCTGGTATCCAGCACGTTGGTGCCGGTAAACTCCTCGCCCCACCTGATGCCGAGCGTGAGCACCGTCAACAGAAGAAAGGGGATGCGGTGTGGGCTCGGGCCCACGGAGCGCACGCCGGCGAGTAGCACCAGATCGAACAACAGCTCGAGGATGAAGCTGGAGCCGTCTGCCGGAACCATCGGAGAGACGACGATGAGGACCAACAGAACGACCAGCAGGGCGGCGTGTCCGGGCGGGCGTTTGAGAACGTATGCCATGGCTTCGGTGCCGTTGATTACCTCATCGTGAGAAGCGATGAAAGCTCCAATGACCACGTTGCGAGCGGTGCGTCGAGGAGGTCTCAGACCGGAACCGCCCCCGCAAGCGTTCGAGCGCGATGAGCGGCGACCCTTTGGCACGTTCGTCGAGCGATTTCCCGAGGTACACGGATAGGAGAAGCTCGTTCACCAAGGTGGGCGGGTCGTAGAGTTGGATTGCCGTGGACGGGCCGGCTTCAATCGAGACGCACTGCGCGTCTTTCGATTGGTGGAGGTGCGCGATCGCGCGGCGGATGTCGGGGGCTTCGTCTGCGACGACGGGCACAGGTGATGCGGCGAGCTTTCGCGCGGCGGTTTTGTCGTTTGTGAAGATCAACGGCCGTCCCCACCCGGAGAATAGCGGGTGCGTGAAGTCGATGTCGCCGCTCTGCGTGAGGATCAAGAGCCACGGCGGTTGCCACAACCCCCAACGCCGTGCCCGCCATGACTCGAGCGCATCGCCCCATCGCGAGTCGGTGCGGAGATCGTAGCGAAGCTCGGGTTCGTCGCGCAGGATCTTGCCGGTGATCACGATGGCGTCGGCCCGGGCGCGGGCGATGTGAAGCGCGAGAAAGTCGAGATCGCTTTTCGGTTGGTGGCCTTCGATGCGAAGTGTGGTGAGGAGCCCGGAGTCGGGGTCGTTCCAGACGGCGCCGCTGTGTGAGACGGCGGGGCGTGTCTCGAGGGGGCTGCCGAACAACGTGCGCGCTGCCCTGTCGACGCTGGCCGCGTCGGTGAGCTCGACCAAACTTCCTCCCATCCGCCGATGGAAAGGGGGTTTCGGCTCCAAGTCAACCGGCATTGTCCCAAAATTCGCCCCGCAGATCGGCGCTTGATACCGTCCGTCTCATGCGGCGTTGGCTCATAATCGTGGTGGTTTTCGGCGTGGGATGCGCCGGGCGTCAGACTCCAGAGTCCGCCCAAGAGGTGGTCGTGAGCCCGCTTCCGGTGCCCCAGCCGGTGTATCCGCGCGAGCAGTTGAGTACTGATCTTCAGCTATTGTGGGGGCGAGTCGAAGACGCGGTGGCCGTTCGCCCACCGGAGCCGCCCGACGGCGCGTCTGAGGAAGACATCGAAGAATGGGCGGAGGGGCCGTTTCATGACTGGCTCGTCCAACGCAGTGAAGCGACGAATCGTGCGCTTTCAGCCACGTACGGCCTCCGGACGCACCCGCTCTATGAGCGCGGCATCGGCACTGCCCTCTTCGGGTACATGTACGAAGACCTCGCGAGCAGCATTCGCGGCGCACCCGTGCCGGATGACATCGCGCGCGACCCCGGTCTTCTCGCGATCTACACCGAGGCGTTGACCGAGCACCTCACGCCTTTCGCCGAGCTCTCGGCCAAAGCGTACTACGCGTGCCTCGCGCTCTTCCTCAAGCTCGAAGATGCGCAGTGGGGGGAGTGGGCACTCTATTGCGACGAACGCGGGGCTGAGGTCGTGGACACCTTCAACCTCGAGCCGGCCGAGCCGCCGGTGCCTGACGCCCTGCCGCCGAGCGACCTCACCCAGCTCTTAACCCCTCCTTAAAGGGGACTGTCCCCTTTT
>JBATTM010000625.1:0-15418 GCA_049670545.1 Polyangiales bacterium | reverse complement strand
GGGCGCGGCGGCAAGACCGCGCAGCTCGTCGAAGCCGTGGGAGCTGGCGGGGAGGTGGTCGCCGCCGATCTTCACGCCCATCGTCTCGCGCAAATCGATGATGAGCTCAGCCGCATGCGCCTCCCATCGGATCGCGTCCATCGGGCGTGCGTCGACTGGACCGTGGGTCCCGGTGACGTGGAGGGGCAGTTTGATCGGGTCCTGGTCGACGCGCCCTGCACCGGGCTCGGGACGCTTCGCCGTCGGCCTGAAATTTTACTGCGTATCGGTGATCGAGACGCGGCCCTGATGGGTGACACCCAGCGCCTCATCCTCGAGCAAGCGGCCCGGACGGTTCGACCCGGAGGTACGCTCGTATATGCCGTCTGCTCGCCACTCTCCGCGGAGGGGCACTCCGTGATTCGGGGTGCGGATCTTCCTGGTTTTCAATCGGTCGACGAAACACCTTTCGGCTTGAAATCATTGCCTTTTGGATCTACTGCCCCGGTCCGTCTCGGGCCCTCGGTGCCCGGTGCCGGGCCATGGGCAGATGCATATCAAGTGGCCATGTGGGTAAATGTAGGACAGCTCGTTGACAGGTCTTCATCACAACGCTAGATTCCGCCGAGCTTGAAATACGGGGCGTAGCGCAGTTTGGTAGCGCGCACGGTTCGGGACCGTGAGGTCGGAGGTTCAAATCCTCTCGCCCCGACTAGAATCGAACACTGAAGTTAAAATTGTGGCGGAGACAAGATGGCAAAAGCGCTACCACCGGTAAGAGTTCTCGTCGTTGACGACGACCAAGCGATCTTGGAGTTCATGGAGACCTTCCTCACGAAGGATGGCTTCGAAGTCACGACGCTTGCCGATCCGAAGGACGCGCCCGAGGAGGTCAAAGAGGGGGGATATCACCTCGTGGTCTTGGATCTCATGATGCCCGGACTCGGCGGCGTGGAAGTGCTGGAGCAGATCCGAAGGGTCGACAGCGATGTCGCGGTCGTGATTTTCACGGGCTACCCCTCGTTGGACACCGCCGTGCAGTCGATGAAGCTCGATGCGGTCGACTACCTCAAAAAGCCCTTCAACCCTGACGAGTTCCGCGAAGTCCTCGATCGCGTCATGCGCAAGAAGGGGCTGCTGCGTACTCCCGAAGAGAACTTGCACCGTGTCATCGGCGAAACGATCCGCGGGCTCCGTAAGGATCGCGGCCTCACGCTGAAGCAAATGGCGCGGCGAACGGGCCTGAGCGTTTCACTGCTGTCACAGATCGAGCGTGCCGAGTCGAGTGCCTCGATCAGTTCGCTTTACAAGATCGCCACCGCGCTGGACGTCCGGATTCAAGATCTGTTCGGCGAGTACTAGCGCGGATTCATCCTGAAGTGATTCGATGCTCGGGGTCCGCAGGCTGCGGGCGAGTCAGATCAGGGCGAGCTTGGTCTGCGCGCCACGTCGATCGTCGAAAGCACCTGGGCAAGGTGTGCAGCTAGCGTGGGGTCGTCGATGCGCGCAAGCGCTGCCTGTCCTTCGGTCCGCGCCTCCTCGAGGCGACCTGCGAGTCGTAGAAGCTCGGTGAGGCGAACGCGCGCGAAGAGATCCTCCGGGGACGTCGCAGCCCAGCGGGTGAGAATTGCGATCGCAGGCTGGTGCTGGCCGCGCGCTGCGAAGCGCTCCGCTGTTGCCCTCGCGTGGATACGGGGCCCTTCGCCGTCGCTCTCCTCGATCGAGGCGTAGTACGCAGCCGCCTCTGGGAAGCGACCCGCACGCTCGAAAAGCAATGCGATAGCGGCGCGATCACCCGTGCGTTTCGGGTCGAAGAGGCGCAGCCCGGCGCGAAGGTCACCCTGTTCGACGAACAGCTCCCCGAGTTTCGTACGAACGGCGAGCGAGTCCTTGGGCGCGAGACTCAGGGCTTCGGTTGCGGCACCGTCTCGACCCTGTGCCTCGGTGGCAGTCGCGAACGCGACGCGCGATTCCTCGAACTTGGAGCTACCCGCAGGTACTCCTGCAAGCGCACGGGATGCGGACAAGTACTCGCCCCCGTCGAGCAGAGCGCGGCCCCGTACGTACTGCGCGCGCGGCGACGACCCTGCCGTCTGGAGAATCTCGAGGGCCTCGTCGTGCGCGCCCACATCCATGAAGAGTTCAGCGTGCCGAACCGGACCTCCGACCGCCTCACTTTCCGCTCCCATGAGAAACTCCCGTGCAGCCTCTAGGTCTCCACTATCGACCGCCGCAAGCAGCCACAGAGATTGGTTCGCCGGGGTGCCAAGGGTCCGCTCCAAGAGCCGTGCCGCAAGAGCTGGCTGACCGCCTTCGTACGCCAGCTCCGCGGCCAGGAAAGCCTCGCGGTCTGCGTTGCGACCTGCGCCGAGTGCCAGCGCGCGTCGAAGTGCGTCTGGGTCTCCGTTCGCTTCCGCCAACTGAATCAAGACGCGTCGCGCGTTCTCGGTGTGACCATCGTAGTTCGTCGTGATGTACTCTACGAGCACGGCGTCTGCTCGTGCGGACAGCCCTTTCCGCCGAAGAGCATCCGCGAGCGCGATCACGACTTCATCCGAAGTCGGGTCGATTGTTCTCGCTTCGACGAACGCACGCATCGCGCGATCGATTTCGCCCCGGCGTTGGTGGATTCGCCCCTCGGCAAGTGCCACGCGCGCGGAGCCCGGATGAAGCCGCCGCGCCGCTGCCAGGGCACGGTCCGCACGCCGCGATGAGCCGCTTCTCTCGTATTCTTCTGCGAGCCTGGTCATCAGCACGACATCCTGCGCCGGTGTGGCGGTCGCCGTCTCCAATGCGAGCGCAGCATCTTCATGACGCCCTTTGGCGGCAGCGACCTCGCCCTCGATGAACCATTCATAGGCATACGGGGTGACAAACGCGCCTTCTTCGACGCGGCCGTCCACGACGCGTGGGATCGTGCGTGGTGGCGGAGGCGCGCACGCAGTGAGTCCCAGCAGAAATATGGATAACGCGCGCCCCACGTTTCCATCATAATACAGCCAAACGAGCGGGGCTGGTCTCAGTGTTCTGTGTTTGACTTCAACGTGACGCACCCCTAAACCTCCGCACAGCGCGAGCCAACTTTTCCAACGCTTCTGCGCTCGAAGGCAGGGAGACGAAGATGGGTCCGATTTGGATGACGTTGCTCTTGGCGAGCACCCTAGGCTTGTTCTCGTGGTCCGCGTATCGGCGGCTCCGGCAGGTCAAGGTCGGCGTCCCCGATCCTCGCTTCGAATGGTCGTCTGAGCAGATCGTAGACCGCGTCAAGACGACGCTGGTGTACGCCTTCGGCCAGAAAAGAATGCCGAACTACTCCCTGGCGGGCTTCGCGCACATCGGCATCTTCGTCGCGTTTCAGGTCTTGCTCCTGAATAGCCTGATGCTCTGGGGGCGAGGCTTCGATCCCACATTCGATTTCTGGGGCATCCTCAGCGAGGAACACATCGTCGGTAAGGGGTACTCCCTCATCAAAGAGCTCGCTGCCTTTGGAGCGATACTGGGTTCCATCGCATTCTTGTACCTCCGCTGGATCAAGCGCGGAAAAGACAGCGGTGACCCGACCCAAGTGAAAGATAAGCCGCGCATGACGCTCGGCCATCACGTCAATCGATACGTGTTCACCGAACCGATCTTGATCCTGTTCATCATCATTACGATGATGCTCGCCGACTTCTTTTACGTCGGGGGATCGCTCGTTCTCGAGTCGCGCGCGTTCGACGAGCCGATCCATGCAGGGTGGTGGGAGCCTTTCGGCGGCATCACGGCGCACCTCCTGGCGGGCATGCAGAGCGACACCGCGGTTCGTGCGTTTCAACATGCTGGCTTCTGGTGGCATTCCGCGTTCGTTCTGATCTTCTTGAACATCCTTCCGTACTCCAAGCACTTCCACGTGCTCACGGTCATTCCGAACGTGTTCGCCTACGACCGTCGACCCAATGCTCTTCCGAAGGTCGAGGACCTCGAAGGCAAGGTGGAGCGGGAAGAGTCGCTTGGGATCAACCAGATCACCGACCTGACGTACAAGCACATCATGGACTTGTACACGTGCACTGAGTGCGGTCGCTGCAGCGACAACTGTCCCGCGTACATCACGGACAAGAAACTGTCGCCCAAGCACCTCACGCTGGCACTGCGAGATCACCTCTACTCGACCGAGCAAGCGATGTTCGGCAAAGACGCGCTGGTCGCAGAGCCGAGTGACGCACCGGCAGACGCGCCGGGCGCGAGCGACGGGCAAGAGGCGATTCACACGTTTCCCGAGGCTCCTTCGGGTGCGTACTTCGTGGGCGAGACAGTCGTCGATCTCGTGCCGAACATCGTCCACCCGGATGTCATTTGGGGCTGCACTTCCTGCCGTGCTTGCGAAGAACAGTGTCCGGTCATGATTTCCTATGTCGACAAGATTATCGGCATGCGGCGCGAAGAAGTCATGATGAAGAACGAGTTCCCTGGCGAGCTTCAGAGTGCGTTCAACGGGATCGAAACCAATGGCAACCCATGGAACCTGTCAGCGATGGACCGCGGGGATTGGGCCAACGGAATGGACATCCCGACCCTCAGCGACAAGCCGGACGCCCAGGTGCTTTACTGGGTTGGGTGCGCGGCAAGCTATGACGACCGTGCGAAGAAGGTTGCTCGTTCCGTCGCGAAGCTCCTGAAGAAAGCGCAGGTCGACTTTGCGATCCTCGGGACCGAGGAAACCTGCACGGGCGATCCGGCGAGGCGGGCCGGCAACGAGTATCTCTTCCAGATGCTCGCGGAACAGAACGTCGAAACCCTCAACGGCTATGAAGCTTCCAAGAAGACGGTCATCACGGCCTGCCCTCATTGCTTCAACATTCTCGGAAACGAGTACGGGGACTTCGGTGGAGACTTCGACGTCGTTCACCACAGCGACTTCCTCAATGGGCTTCTCGTGGCAGGCAAGTTGATCCCGTCGAAGCCTGTGAAGGGCAAGGTCGTCTACCACGACAGCTGTTACCTCGGTCGCTACAACCAGGTGTACGACTCGCCACGACAGATTCTCGAGTCGATCGAGGGCCTCGAACTGACGGAGGTCGAGTACTGGAATCGTAACAAAGGGCTTTGCTGTGGTGCAGGCGGCGCACAGATGTGGATGGAAGAGCAGGGGGAAGAGCGTGTGAACAACAAGCGCACGCTTCAGCTACTCGATACCGGCGCCACGACGATTGCAAGCGGTTGCCCGTTCTGCATGACCATGCTGACCGATGGGCTCAAGAAGCAGGATAAGGACGAAGAGATCGCGCAGCGGGACATTGCCGAGATCCTCGCAGATGCAATCGACCTGGACGGGGTCGAAGAAACACCGATCGCCGCGCAGTAGCCGGCCCGAGGGTGGCTCTGCGGTTGACACCAACGCGCCAGGCGTCGATCCTCCCGTCGCATGTCCGCACGCGATTTCCTGCATGCGGCGTTTCACGAGCCGCGCGCCCGAGCGTATCGCGTCGTCGAGACGTTCGTCTGGGTCCTGGTCTTCGCGTCGATCGCGTTACTTTTCGCCGAGCCGTTCGTCGTCGAAGGCTCGCGAGAGGACCACGTTCTCGGGATCGTCGATCGCGTGATCCTTTGGTTGTTCTCGATCGAGGTGTCGCTCCGTATCCTCACGTTTCGACCGCCCGAGTTGACCATGTTCGTGAAGCCTCCGCTCGGACGCCTCCGGACCGAGGTCGTGTCGCGCGTGCGATTCGCACTCACACCGCTGATGCTCGTGGACATCTTGACCATCCTCGCCCTCGTTCCCGCGCTTCGCGGGTTGCGAGCGCTCCGACTGCTGCGGCTTCTCAGAACCGCGCGCCTCTTTCGCTATGCGAACCCGTTCTACGGCATCTTTCGGGCGCTCCAAGAGGATCGTCTCCTGTTCACGTTCGCGTTTTCGGTACTCGGCGTCGAGACGATTTTGGGTGGAATCAGCCTCTACTTGGTCGAACGCACTGCCAATCCGGAGATCAACAGCGTCGGAGATGGACTTTGGTGGGCCTTGGTTACCATCACGACGGTCGGCTTCGGGGACATCACGCCGGAGACGACCGTCGGCCGTTTCATCGGCGGCACGATGATGGTGGGTGGGATGTTCACCCTTGCACTCTTTGCTGGAATTGTCGGGCATAGTTTGCTCAACGCGGTACTCAGTATCCGAGAGGAGCAGTTTCGAATGAGCGGTTACGTCAATCACATCGTCGTGTGCGGATACGAAATGGGCAGCGGAATGCTTCTCGACGTGCTCGTCAGCGAGATCGATACCGACGAGCGGCCTGTGGTGTTCTTCGGCCCGTACCAGCGACCGCGAACGTTGCCGCCGGAGTTCATGTGGGTGGAAGGCGACCCAACGAAAGAGACCGAGCTCGACAAAGCCCGCATCACTCAGGCTGCCAACGTGATCATCACGGGGGCTCGTAGGGTTCGTCCGCAGGAAGCGGATGCCGCCACGATCCTCACCGCGTTCACGATCCGGGCGCACTTGAGCAAGAGTCCGCTCGCCGCCACACGAAAGAAGCCGTTGCACATCGTGGCGGAAGTCCTGGACTCGGAGAACGTGCTCCACGTTCGCACAGCCGGCGCAGACGAAGTCGTCGAGACCCGACGGGTTGGGTATTCGCTGCTTGCGCACGCGGTCGCCTACCCGGGTGTGGCGGATGCCACGAGCCGAGTGGTATTTCCCGGCCATCAAAACCTGTACGTCGGTGCCATTCCGGATCACGTCGTGACTCCGGCGTCATTTACTACCGTGAGCGAGCAAATCCGCGACGCTACCGGTTGCATGGTGATAGGGATACGAGATCCGGTGACAGGCACCGAGAACATCAATCCACCAAGTGATTCCGAGGTTCGGCCTGACATGCAACTCGTGTACCTCTCGAACGATCCGAAGTTGGACCCGCCGTGAGCCTTCGCCCCCGTCGTGAGCCTCTCCTGGTCCGGCCCGGCGCGTGTTTCTCGTGCGAAGGGGATGGGCTTTGCTGCAGTGACATTCACGCGGTAGGCCCCCTCGACGACGACGACATCGCGTTCATTCAGACGATCTCCGAAGACGCGATCGATCGCCACGAAGACGAGGACGCCGCAGTTCTCATGACGTCGAGCGACACCGGGCACTGTGTATTTTGGAGTGACGCCGGCTGCGCCCTGCACGCGAAGCTGGGCGCAGACATGAAACCAAGCCCCTGCATTCAGTTCCCCTACGGCCTTACGGCGACTCCGACCGGCGGGCGCATTACGACCCAGCACCGGTGCCCATGCCGGACCCTCGGAAGCCGTCCCTCAGTAGACATCGGTTCCGCGAAGCCATGCCTCCTCGATGCCGACGGCGCGCTAAAACCGGATCATGCCGTCGAGGAACCGGTCGCATGGTCGCGTTCGGAGCGAATTCCGTTCACCGAGTACGAGGCGCGTGAGGCGTCACTGATTCAGGCGCTGACTCTCGGCCGTGGGCTTCGAGGCACCGTTGGGGCAGACCCGTTTCCGACATTGAAGACCGGCACGTGGGGTGACGTCGCCGATGACCTGCTCGCTTTTCATGGGCCTTCACGCGTCGCTACCGCAGCGCGCTGGTTTGGCGACGCGCTCGGTCATCTCTTCGACCGGCGGGCCCGAACCGAGCACGACCGCCCCTGGGCTTCCGCGTTCGCGCACGCGCAAGACAGAGTCGAGGCACCGGAACACCCAAACACAGTGTTTGGGGACTGGCTGGCAGACGAAGTCTGGGCGCTTCGATGGACGCCTTACGGAAGCCTCGCCCGCGCTCGTGGCGAGCTGGCGACGCGATTGACGATCGCCCGCTGCATCGCGGGCTGGCTCGACATCCGCACGCCCACTGCCGACAACGTCTCCGCCGCAGAAGCGATCATGATCGTCGATGTGATCGGCGGCACGGACTCATGGGAGAACGTCCAGCAGAACATTCCGGACGTATGACGACGGGCTCTTACTGAATCGCAATCACAGCGTCGGTCTAAAGGCCCATGATCTTGCCAATTGTGTACCGCATGACCTCGGTCGCGCCGCCGCCGATTCGGAAGAGGCGTGCGTCACGCCATGCACGTGCGACCCACATCTCTTCGAGATAGCCCATACCTCCGTGGAACTGCAGGCACTGGTCCATGACCTCTGCCGTCACGTCCCCGACGTACGCCTTCGCCATGGACACGAGCCGCGTGGTTTCCATCGAAATCGGCGCGTCGTCGATGTACTTGTCTTGGTTGTACGCCGTGCAGGCCTTGTACGACAATGCCTTCGCGGCTTCGTACTTCGTGTAGAGGTCGACGAACTTCTGCACCCAGTACTCGCGCTTGATGAGTGGCTTGCCAAACGCCACGCGCTCCCGCCCGTACTGCACCGAACGATCCAGTGCGTGCTTCGAGCCCGCGAGACCACTGACACAGCCAACGAGCCGCTCCGATTGGAAGTTCTGCATGAGGTACACGAAGCCCATGCCCTCTTGTCCGAGGAGATAGCGCTTGGGCACTCGGACATCTTCATAGAAGAGTTCGGCAGTGTCGCTCGACCAGTTGCCCGCCTTTTTCAGCTTCTTGGAAATGCTGAAGCCCTTGACGTCGGTGGGGCACAAGATGATCGAGATTCCGTTGTGCCCCGCTTCGGGATCGGTCTTGACCATCAAGGTGACGAAGTCGGCCCGCGTCCCGTTCGTGATGTACGTCTTCGAGCCGTTGATCACATACTCGTCGCCAACGAGGCGAGCTGTGGTTCGAAGCCCTGCCACATCAGAACCCGCCCCCGGTTCGCTCACACCGAGAGCCGCGATCCGGTCCCCGGCGATGGCCGGAACCAAGAACTCGTCCTTCTGTTCCCGCGTGCCGAGATCGTTGATGCAGGGAGTCGCCATGTCCGATTGCACCAGGAGTCCCATCGTGACGCCCGCGGCGCCGCATCGTGTGAGCTCTTCGGCCTTCACGACGCTCATCCAAAAGTCACCCCCGCCTCCGCCCACGTCCTCTGGGTAGTGCGCGCCCAGGATCCCGCGAGAGCCAGCGTCTTTGAATACGCTATTCGGAAAGAGTTCGTCCTCTTCCCACTGATCTACTTTGGGCGCGAGTTCGTTCTCCGCGAAGTTGCGGACCTGTTGGCGGAAGATGTGATGTTCTTCCTGATAGGGCTCGAGATTCGACGACATGGGGGGCCTCGCTAGAATGAATGAACGTTCATTTAGTAGCTGGCGCCCGGTTTGTTGGCAAGCTGCGAAGGGCGGGGCTGGAGCCTACGGGTTCGCAGGGTCGACGGCCGCGGGGTCCTCTTCGACCAGGACAATCGCCTTCATGCGGTCTGCGTGGATCGCCGGCTCGAGTTCCACCCGGAGCCGGGCGACGAGCTCCTCGACCGCCGATTTTCGGTCTTCTCGCCACATGCGACGCCGAATTCCACCCTGCGCGTCCTCGAGGCTCTCGACCCGGGCCGGGCGAATCGCGGAGAGCCGGAGGACGCTCCATTTGTCGTCTCCAAGATCGATCGGCGTCTTGGTGACCTGGCCCTTGTCACCGAGCGCGAAGGCCGCCTCGACGAGGGCTGCATCCACCGGTGCGTCGGCCGTGGACCCCACCGTGACCCCTTCGCGCGTGAAGTAGAGAAGGTCACCTCCTCGAAGCCGGGTCTCGGTATCGAGGCTTTGCTGCTTCGCTATCGTTCCGAAGGTCTTGTTCGTCCCCTTCGCGAGCTCGGCGATGATCTCCTGCGCCTCTTGTCGGCTCCCTACCAAGATGTGACTTGCGCGCCGCATCTCCGGGCGGCTGAACTCCTCCGGGTGCTCTCCGTAGTACGCCTCGATTTGCGCTTCGGTGATCGAGTTCGGGTCTGCGGCTTCTTCGATCTCTTGGCGCATGAACATTTGGATGATCGTCCGGTCCAGGAACGCAGCGACGTCCGGGTCGTTCTCGTAGCCGCGCTTCTCGGCGCCAAGCAGGAGAAGCTCCGCGCGGACACGGTCGTCGGCGAACTCACGTACGATGTTGGGGTCTTCGAACCGCTTACGCGCGTACGGGGATCGCTCGTTGATCCTGTCTTCGAGGTCGCCGACCGTGATCGTCACATCTCCGATCTTCGCAAAGACGCGAGCACGCCGTGCGTCGTCATCGGCGGCCTCTTCATCAGCGAGCGCCGGAACTACGGCGATGCCCAAGATCAACGCTGCAACCATGATCAGTCGAACCATGCGGCGGCAGCGTTTCACGGGGCGATCGTCCGGTCAAGCGTCGTGGCTGGCGAAGAAGCCCGAGAGTTCCGCCGCGAGGCGTTCGGGTTTGAACCAGTGGATCATGTGTCCCACGTCGTCGATCTCGACGAGGCGGTGGTCGGTGATACACGCGAGTCGGGCGCTTTCGTCGGGGAGTCGAAACCCGCGCTCCCCTCCCACGATCAACACCGGGACATCGATCGCTTCGAGAATCTCCCCGAACTGACGTGTTTCGAAGGGCCTTGGCGAGTACGTCTTGTGGAGCGGATCGAAGGTCCACTCGAGCCCACCCTCGACGGGCCGTGTGCTCTTCGAGATCAGAAAGGCCCCGAGTTGATCGTCGAGCTCTGGATTCTGGATTCGCATGCGCCGGAGGGCCTCTGCCTGACCCTCGAGTGGTCGTCGCTCGTGCGACCGGAGTTTCGACACCCCGTCGAGCCAGGCCGTGAGACGCGCGGCGGCGTTTCGCGGCTGCATCTCGGGGGGGCCGATGCCTTCGATCAGGGTCAGCGTTTGAAGCCCGGTCTGTCGCGCGGCAGCGAACATGGCGCAGACCCCGCCCCCCATCGAATGGCCGACGAGGTGCAGCGGCCCTGTTGCCAACTGTGGCAACAACTCGTCGAGGTCGAGAACGTAGTCGGGAAAGTGATAGTAGCCGCCGGCGCCAATCCACTCGCTTTGCCCATGCCCCCTCCAATCGAACGAGGCCACTCCGTGCCCTGCTTCGACCAACGCCCGCGCCACCGCGTCGAAGCTCCAGGCGATGTCGAGGAACCCGTGACACAACACCACGTCCACGGGTCGATCCCCCCAGACGACAACATGGTGCTGCAGCCCGTTCGCATCGAGGGACGCCTCGCGGAACGCCGTCATTCGGAAGACTCCTCGAAGCGCTGCGGGGAAAGTGCCTCCGCTGCCTTCGACGGAGCGACGCCCATCACGGCATCAGCGATCAGACTCGCCGTCAACGGCGCAAGGAGGATTCCGTTGCGGTAGTGGCCGCTTGCCAACAAGAGGTGCTCGATACGTGTCTCGCCCACGAGCGGGAGACCGTCGGGTGTACCCGGGCGAAAATTCGACCAGTGGCCTTCGACTGTTGCATCGCCGAGGCCAGGCGCGATACGTCGCGCCGTCTCGATCACATGCGACATTCCTTGCAACGTGATGCCGCGCGCGAAGCCGACTCGCTCTTCGGTCGAGCCACACAACACCCGGCCGTCGGGTCGGGTAACGACGTAGCCGCCTGCCCCGAACACGATTCGTCGGAAGATCGGGGGTCGCGTCCGGGTTTCGATCATCTGACCGCGCACCGGGTAGATCGTATCCGCGTGGAGCCGAATGCCAGGAATCAACGTGGTCCAACTCCCCGCAGCGACCACGACGCGATCGGCTTCGACGATCTCGCCGTCGACCTCGACCCCGCGTGCTCGATCTCCTTCGATGACGACCCGTCGAACCGTCGCGCCTGATCGAAAGACGACTCCTTCGCGCTCCGCGCCGAGCGCGACGGCTGACAGCAGAGACTTCGGTTCGACCTGCGCGTCCTCCGCGATGTGGAGAGCACCGATCGCTTCCGGGTTGCACGCTGGTTCCTCATGGCGGAGTTCTTCCGCGCTCCATGTTTCGCTCCGCACGCCCTGAACCGCCAGCGCGGCTGCGTGAGCATCCAGCTTCTGTTTCCCTGCGTCATCGAATGCCAGCTCGATCACACCCGAGCGGCGAAAGCCGACATCGACTCCAAACAGTTCAACGAGCTCTTCCGCGAGCACAGCGTGAAGTTCACGACTCCGTCGCCCGAGCTGCAACGCAAACGCGTCCTGTGCGGACTCGACCCCCGGGCCGAGGATGCCGGCTGCCGCCGATGATGCCTCCGCGCCAGGGACACTTCGCTCGAGCAGCAAGACGCTGACGTCGTTCTTGGCGAGTTGGTAGGCCGTGCTGCAGCCCATCAGGCCGCCGCCAACCACGATCACGTCGGGTTGCATCGCCCGAGGCTAGCTCAGCCGAAGATGTCTCGGTAGGTGACCAATAGCATGACGCTCAGCAGGAATACGATTCCGAACGCGTGCACGGCCATCTCGAACCGTTCGTTGGCGCGTCGTCGTGCGACGATTTCGTAGCCTAGAAAAATCAGACGACCGCCATCGAGCGCCGGGAACGGAAGCAGGTTGAAGAGCCCGAGCGCAACCGAGATGAACATCAAGATCCACAGGAACGCGGGAAGCCCAGCCTCCGCCGCCTCCGCGACCATCTTCCCCATCATCACCGGTCCCCCGACGCCTTCGGTGCTGCGGTGTTTCACCATGTTGCCGAGGCCTTCGAGCTGCAAGACCGTCATTTGCCAAGGCAGTGCGATCGAGAGCTTCGCTGAATCCCAGACCCCGAGATTCTCGTACATGCGCATCATCTTGGCGCTGACCCCGATCTGGCCTCGTCCGCCGCGATCGGCTGGGGTGATCACCATCGCGGGTAGACGTTCGCCGGCGCGTTCCACCACGTACTCGGTCGGCTGCCCCGCGCGCGGCGAAGTCGCGTCGATCAGCTCGGTGACGTTCTGAATCGGCTTGCCGTCGGCTTCTACGATTACGTCTCCGTCCTGCACTCCAGCCTTGGCCGCGGGAGAATCCGGAACGACCTCCGCCACCTGCATCGGCTCGGCGGGTTGCCGAGGTGGCAACGTATTCGTAACGCCGAGCCCGAAAACGATGAGTGAGGCGGTGAGATAGTTGGCGATCGGGCCTGCAGCGATCGTGGTCGCGCGCGCGAACCAGCTCTTGTTGGGATACAGTTCTGGGTCGTCGGGATCCACGTCGTCGTTCGGATTCATCCCCGCGATCTGCACGTAGGCGAGAAACGGGATGGCGGCGACTTGGAAGACGGTCGGGCTCCCCTTGGGCTGGTATCGGAAAAGGGTCGGACCGAAGCCGATGCTGTACCGAAGCACTCGCATCCCGAACGCGCGGGCGGCGAGATAGTGACCCCCCTCATGGATGATGATGAGGATTGAGAGGGCGGTGACGGTGATGAAGATCTTGAAGAGCAGGCTATCCACGCCCTCAGCATAATGCGTTGGGCAACGCAGTCGAGGTCGGCCGGGCGGCCAGCCGGCCTCGGTGCATCTAGTGTGACTGGATCGCTACACGCGATGCTCGAACAAAAAAAAGTGAGTCTTTGTGCGGTTCAGTGTCGCAGTCTGAACCGGTTTTGCGTACTATCCCGGCCACCTGGCGAACGGGGAAGGGTTGTGGCTGTACATCATCGAACACCAAAGTTGGTCGCGCTGACGCTGGGTTGCTGCCTGGCTTTCGCGGCTCTGAACGCCCCACGGGTAGCGATGGCGCAAGACGCCTACAGCTGCATCGAAGAGCTATCGGACGACGAAGTTCAATACCGCATTCGCAAGATCGAAGGCGATTTGCGGGATGGGAAGAAGCATGCGGCGAGGTGGCGCTACACCTGGATGGGGATTTTCCTCGCCTTGGGTGGGGGTGCGACCTATCTCGCGGTCGACGCGGCGAAGGACGACCAACAGTGGGACAAATTCGGCTACGCCTATCTCGCGGCTGGCTTCTATTTCACGGGGGTCATGCACGCAGCCATCCCTGCCGCTGACGTCTGGGGCGCAAAGCGCATCGCGAAAAAGGACGGGAGCACGCCAGAAGCCCGCGTGGCCAAGCTTCAGTACGCGACGGAGACCCTCGAGAAGGCCAACGCGAGCCAGGGTCTGTTCGCGGGTCCGCTCGGGGTCGTTGGGGCTACGATATTCGGCGTCGTTGGCGGAAGCGTCAAAGCGACCCAGTGGAAGGGCAAGACGCCCGGGCTGACCGCAGGCATCTTCGTGGCGCCGCTAGTGCTTTCCGGGCTTGCGAACGCGACTGCGCCGCGTGGTGCCATCTCCGCCTGGGAGGGCTACCGCGGGATTGCCTGCTCGAGTAAGTACTACGACACCCACGTCGAAGGCCCCGAACTGGACTTCAGCATGAGTCCGGGCGGCGGCGGCTTCAAGATTCGTTTCTAGAGCCAAGATTCCCTCTAGATCTTCTTTCCTCGGAGCCGCGCTCGGAGCCGCGCCGCGTATCCCGGTTTGTTGTCCTGCTTCGCACGGCCAACGGCCAATGCGTCCTCGGGCACGTCTCGTGTGACCGTGGTGCCGCTTGCCACGTACGCGCCGCGTCCGATCGTCACCGGCGCGATCAATTGGCTGTCGCTCCCGATGAACACGCCATCTCCAATCACGGTCTCGTGCTTCCGTTCTCCGTCGTAGTTGCAGAAGATCGTCCCGGCTCCGATGTTGACGTCGTCCCCGATCATGCTGTTGCCGACGTAGGATAGGTGATTGACCTTGGATCCTGAACCGAGGGTCGTTTGCTTGGTCTCGGAAAAATTGCCGACCTTGCTCCGCGGCCCGAGGGACGAACCGGGCCGTAGATGACTGAATGGCCCGACACTCGCACCTTCTCCGATCGTGGAGTCCCGTGCGACGGTGTAGGGCAGGACCGTTGCCCCAGCCTCGACGACCACGTGGCTCAGGACGCACCCGACGTCGATCGTGGCGCCTCTACGAACCACGCAGCCTTCGCGAAGGTGCACCTGCGCGCCAAGCGACGCACCCGGCTCGATCTCGCAATCCGCGTCCACGTAGAGGGCGTCCAGATCGGCGACGGCGACCCCCTTCTCCGCGAGGGACTCTGCGATTTGTCGACGCCGCCGCGCCGCGCCGATTGCCAAATCACGTTGATCATTGACTCCCATCAGGTCCCCCATCTCTGCGGTGGTCGATGCGACCGTGCCCGCGTTGGCTGCAAGTGCGACGAGATCGGTTAGGTACACCTCGCCCTGAGCATTCTCGGTGCCGAGCGCGCCCAGCGAGGCGCGAAGAAAGCCCGCGTCGACGTCGTAGAGGCCCGGGTTCACCTCCGTGATCGCGCGCTCCTCAGCGGATGCATCTCGATCCTCGACGATTCGTACGACCTGGCCGGCCGCGTCCCGGACGATCCTGCCGTAGCCCGCTGGGTCGGCGAGCGTGGCGGTCACGAGGCCGAGGTCGGCGCCGACACGGCGCGAGGTGGAGACCAATGTGCCGATCGCCTCCGACGGAATCAGCGGGCAGTCGCCGTAGAGAATCACCGCACGACCTTCGAGATCGGGGTTCGCTTCGATTGCGCATCGGACCGCGTCGCCGGTTCCGCGTTGGGCCGGTTGAACGACGACCTCGACCGCGGAGGAAAACGACTCTGC
>JBATTM010000624.1:0-4255 GCA_049670545.1 Polyangiales bacterium | reverse complement strand
GTTCAGAACCCTCAGCCTGCCCGTACGACCGCGGTCCGGATCGATGCCACGGCCACAATTCGCCCGTCGGGCGTCGTCATCCATCCGTCTGCGACCGGTGTCGGCCTCTCGCAAGCAGAGAGACAGTGTGTAGCGCGCCGAGTAGGAGCCGCTGTCCTGGCACCGCTTTCAGGAGATGTCTCACAACGCACGACCACGGTCTTCGAGGTTGAGCTCCGGCCGCCCACCGAGCCCTCCACGTACCGCGTAGGCACGCCTGATCCGCAACTCAGAAACGTGAGAGAGCCCCTGCCGCAGCGCCCCGAAGTCGCGCCGTCCGGCAGGACCATTCAGGAACCGACCTCGCGGCCGATTCAAGACCCCACGTCTCGACCCGTGCAAGAACCCAACTCGCGCAAAGTGAGGGGCCCTCAGCCAAGGCCGATCGACGGCTGGGAAACCGACGAGAGCTCGAAAGACTGGCGCTAGCGGATTCGCCGCGGCCCGAGGGTCACGGCTCCCAGGTCTCGGTGTTGCAGACGACCGGATCCTTCGCTGTAACGTTGTCGACTCCCTCGAGCTTGTTGCCCTTGGCGTCGACTGGCACACAGATCTTCGTCGTCTGGTTGTTGTCTCTCGACAGCGTGCGCGCCCACACCTGGGAAAAGCCCGGTGGTGCTTGCCCATTGCCGCACTTTCCGCCGACCTCGGTCGCATGGATGGCGTTGCGCTCGTAGTAAGCGATCCATTCGTTGGAATCCGACGGGGAGGTCGGCCGGAACCAGGTGGCCTTCGGATGCTTCCGCTTGTCGACGACGACGTCCCAACCGGCGTCGCTTCGTGTTTGGGCGAAGCTCGGGTTGTCCCAGTTCATGACCATGAACGTGTTCTGCTTTGGGCACGAAGGCTTGCCGATGTTCATGTAGAGCTCTGGTGAGTGGTGGAAGTGGTACGGATAGAACGACTCGAGCTGAATCGTCATCCCGATCTCGGCGCCCACCAACTCACCGTCGATCTCCTTGATGCGCAGAAGCCCCCAGGGCCCCATGACCTCTGCGTACGCATAGCCGCCGCGGAAGCCAGGATTGATCGCGTGCTTGGCCTCGGCGTAGAACGCGAGCCAACCCACAGACGCCCAGAGATCAGGCAACCCATTGTAGGTGATGTCGGTTTCGATGAAATCGGTCGAGTTGGTATTGGCCAGGATCTCAGCGAACTGCGCCACCAACTCGCGGCCGGCGTCCCCGACTGCGTCCTTCTTGTCCGCGTAGTACTCGGTCAGCGTGGGGCGGTCGATCCACGCTGCGACATCCGATGCCTTCTTCATGTCTTCGTTCGGCGTGTACAGCTGAAACGCTTCGTAGTTCTTCTGTGTATCGAAGCACTGGCGAGCGAGATCCGGGTTCGCGAGCACCCAGTTGACGTGCTTCACCATCAGCTCGACGTCTCGATATCGAGAGACGCACCGCGTCTGTGGGTTGTCTGACTTGCCGTCGTTCGTCTGCACGATGGCCAGGGGCGAATCCAGGCAGAGGTTCGACTTCTCGAGCGCCGTGACGAACCCTCGAAGGTACTCGAGCGTCTGCTTCCACAGCTTGTCGGCCAGGGCCTGGTGCTCTGGGGATAGCTTGGCGGTATCGATGTCGTCATCACAGACGAAGCCGGCTTCCTCCTCCGCAGCGGGGGCTTCCTCAGCTGCCGGGGCTTCCTGTGCAGCCGGGGGCTCGGCCGCAGGGGCTTCCGTGTCCGCGGCTGGCTTGGCCTGCTGCGTGCAGGACGAGATCGCAATCGTCATGAGTATCAATGCGAGAATCGGAACGCGGTTGGCGAGCGGACGAAGCTTTTCGTGGTGTTGCATGAGTTTCCTACTGTGTGTGGATCCGCTTCCTCGGCCTGCGCGTCAGAAGTAGTACTGAATCTGAATGTTCGGCTGATACTCGAACCGACCTGGTCGGGCAGCCCCCGAGGCGAGGGCGCTGCTCGCAAACGAGTCGTTCAAGTACGTGGCGTTCCGGCCCATCAGGAAATCGAACCATACCCACACTTGACCGAGGTGAACCTGAAGGCCGGCCGTGATCAGATGCGAGGTGGGAAACGCGGCCGCGTCCTTCAAGAACAAGCTGTACTCGGCGTACGGAACCAAGCCCTGAAAGTACTTGCGCCCAAACGGAATCGTCTTGGCGAGATTGAAGTTGAAGAGCGTGTACTTGGCCGCGACGTCGCGGTACCCGCCGAACTGAGAGATCCGAACCACCCGATCATCGACAGGGACGCCATCGATTTCGGCTGGATTGTTCGGTCGGAACTCGTGCCTCGTCACCTGGAACAGAGGCTCCCATCCGTCGTAGTTGCCGTTGTACATGAACATTGCGAGCCACCGGTAACCGCGCTCGCCAGTAGCCACGTTGGGAAGGAGGCCTGCTTGCGCGACCACACCGAGCTCTGAATAGAGGCCGGGTCGGTGCGGAAGCTTGTAAATACCCCGGATGGCGGCGCTCGACACTTCTCGATTCTGTTGCTCGCCGAGTGGCGTGAGATCCGAGTCCCATCGACTGGTCGGTTCGAGGAGACCGACGGGATCCCGGAAGTAGTATCCCACGTCGACCCGATAGTTGTCGGTGTCTTTGGAGTAGCTGATTCCGTAGTCGTAGTCGTCTTCGACGGTGGCGTACCACCCGAGCGTGAACCACCAAGAATGGGACGAGAACACATGCCGGCCCCACGGAACATTGATCTGCCCCAGTCGAATCTGGTTGTCTTTCCAAGCGTATTGCAGCCATGCCTGGCGGACGATCAACATGAACGAGAAGAATCGAATTTCGAACCGCATGGAAAAGTTGCCGAAACTCGCCGACCCCGACAATTGCAGCTGATTCCACTCGAAATTCCCGTACCTTCCGAGCGTGGTGTCTCGCCATGGTTGGATCGAGTAGTTGAACCAGAGCCATCCAGAGAGGTCGAACGTCGCCACCGGCACGGTGTCGTCCGGATCGACTTCTTCGGCGCTTGGGCCCTCGCCCAGCGGTGCCTCGCCCTCGACGACGATCTCGTCTCCCTCGTCGGGAGCCTCGACCCCGTCGTTCATGTAGGCGTTATCCCGGTCCGGCCCGTCCGGGTACGCTGCGTCGGGATTCGGGTGCTCGACCTCGACGTGGAGGTAGTGATAGTGATCCTCTGGATTCGTCGAGCCCTGCGCATCGACCCGCGTTGCATAGACGCTCACCAGCACTGCGACACATACAAACGCGGCGCGCTGAAAGGCCTTCATCCCATGTCCTCCATCTCTGTCGCCTCGCCTGTGACTCACGTCGAGCCCACTCCCGTGATAAGCGTCCCGTGAAAGCAGTGAATAGCAGTGAATAGCAGTAACCTAAGGCGACACAGGTAACTAGATCGGATTTCTGTTCGAGACGCTACAACAGCGCTGAGCCAGTTTGCAAGGATGATTCACACCCCGAACAGTGATTCCAATGCGGGCTACGCGCGTCCCCGAATGTCAGGAGCGTGCATCGACGCATCTGTGGCCCGTGGGTCCAGGACACGATCATCCAAAAGGGGCTACGTCTCGCGTGCGACGCTTCGACGGACTTGTTCGTACGCGCGGCTCTGGTATCGTCGTGTTCTGGCAGACAACGGAGGTGAGGGATGAGGACGCTTCTTGCATGGATCTTCGCGATGCTGGTCGGCATCGCATCGTTGGGATGCAACGATACGGCCGACCTCGAAGACTGCGTTGCCGGTGCTTGTGAGACGCAGGAAGATTGCGTGATGCAGTGCGAAAACGTATGCGGCGACCCGGACTTTGGGAACTTCAATTGCGTTGAAAACACCTGCATTTGCCAGTGTTTCTTCGGCTGCCAGTAGCGCCGCCCTACAGCCACACCATGAGCTGGATGATGAGGTCGTTGGCCCGAGCCTCTTGGTTGCGCGTGGGCGCAAAGAAGATCTGATCGGTCGCCGGGTCGAGCTCGGCGACTCCGAAGACAGGGCGATTTCGCCAGTTGAAGCCGACACTCGCGTGGTGGCCCACGAAGTAATATTTCACGCCTAGCTCGTAGATGATCGACGGATCGGCGAGAGCTTCGAGAAATGATGTCTGCAGGGTGAAGTAGGGGGTGATCTTGTGTTGATTCTTCGGGCGAAACGGGAGCATGTAGGCGGCCTGCCAATAGAGATGATTGCCGGTGCCGATACTCGGGTACGAGTTGCCAGGGCCTGAGCTGCGGTTCCCGAGCGCCAGGTTCGCGACCCCGATGTTTCTCACGAAGTCGGGACC
>JBATTM010000623.1:0-2486 GCA_049670545.1 Polyangiales bacterium | reverse complement strand
AGCTACTTCGTCACGGAAGACCCAGACGAGCCAGGAGAGCGTGTGCTCGCCCGCCGTGAGCAAAACCGGATCGACGAAGACCCAAGCCGCGGCGGAAAATCTCAAATCCTCGTGAGGGGCATCGAGGAGTTCAATATCGAGTATTTCGACCCGCTTCTGAGCGAGTGGGTTGCGAACTGGGCGACCGACGATCGATTCAAGCAACCGAACCGACTTCCCACACAAGTGCGAGTGCGCATCACGGCGAAAGACCCGGGCCGCCCAGGGAAGGCCCAGACCTTCGGTACGCGCGCAACGTTACCACTGACTTTCGCCCTGAATCACGCGAACTACAACCCATGACTTCCCGCAAGACAATGAAGGCTACGAGGCGCTCCGAAGAAGGGGTCGCATTGATCGTCGCGATCACAACGGTGGCGATCTTGGCGGTCATGTTGGCGGACATGCATCAATCGACCGGCACCGCGTTCGCCGTGTCGACCGCAAAGCGTGACGCCCTGCAGGCGGAGTATCTCGCGAAAAGCGCGACGAACCTCACACGACTCTTGATCGCGAAAGAGCCCGAGATCCGGCGCTTCGTCGACCCCCTGTACCAAGCTGCGACAGGCCGTAGGGCGCCCCAGCTCCCGGTCTGGGATTTCGCCGATTCGATTCTCTCCCCCTTTTGCACACCAGACGACCAGCGGGACACTCTGACGCAGCTCGGAATTGATTTCGGCGACACAGAGGGGTTCGACGACATCCCCGGCACATGTACCATCGAGGTCGTCAGTGAGAACGGGAAGATCAACGTCAACGATCCGCTCTTCCTCGATGGAGAACGCGCGCGTAACAGTGTGTCGGTGCAGCTGTTTGCATTGACGGGTGGGTATCAGCCCGAGAGCCCCTACGACGCGCTCTTCGCGAAGCCCGATGACAACGGCAACATCACGACGCGACTCGACCTCGTCTCTTCAGTGGTTGACTGGTGGGACAGCGACATTCAGCGCACCGACTTCGACCCTGGCGCGCGAACGACACGCACCGGGGGCACAGGCATCGAGGATGACTCAGTGTACCAGCTGTCAGACGACGCCTATCGCAACAAGAACGCGCCGTTCGATTCGATTCAGGAGCTCCGCCTGATACGCGGCTTCAGCGATGATTTTTGGTCGACTTTCGTGGAGCCGATCCCGAATGACCCGAAGTCACGAATCCTCACGATCTACGCTTCAGGGTTGATCAACATCAATGAGGCGAGCCCGGACGTACTGCTGGCGAGGTTGTGCGCCGAGGCCCCAGAGGCCTCGCTCTGCATCGATCCCGTCGAGGCCCTCAAGTTCACGACCATCCTTTCTACGGTGCGCTCATTGATCCCGATCCCCATGTTCTCCGCACCGGAGGACTTCCTCGGGTTCGTCGCAGGGAGCAGCGCCCCAAAGCAGCTCTACGGCATGTTGGTCGGGTTCCTCGGTGAAGACAGCGAGCTCCTGTTCACGCCGGTGGCGCTCACGGAGGAGCAGCGCGAGAGACTGTCGCAAACGTTCTCGACCTCGGCCCAAGTGTTCACGATCGTCGCGGCGGGCCAGGTTGGGCAATCGCGTGTTCGCATCGAGTCGGTCGTCAACTTCCACAGTCGGTGGGTACCTCCGCCTCCCAACGCCGGCCGCATGCCCGGCCTTGGCGTCTTTCACTACTATCGGATGAATTGAAATGTCGTTGGTCCTAGGCCTAGAAGTCACACCACGCGCCGTACGCGGCGCCTTTCTGAGAACGACCCTGCGGGGCTTCGAGATGGAGCGGTACGCGGAGAGCACGATTCCGAGCTCGAACGGGTCCGAGCCTTCGCCGGACGCGCTACGAACTGCGGTTCGCGAGGTGGTCGGGCAGAGCGAGCGCCCCCCCGATCGCATCATTGCCGCACTCGATGGGCAGTCCGCGGCGCTCCGACTGCTCGAGATTCCCGCGGGGATCGAGAAGAAGGCCGCCGAGGTGCTCCCCGGCTTGCTCGAGTCTGCGCTTCCTTTCGACATCGAAGACGCCATCATCGACTACCAAGTCGTCGGTAGGGATGACACGGACGTGCGCATCATGGCGGTCGCGACGCCTCGCGCGAAAGTCGCGGATCGTCTCGAAGAGCTGCACGCCGCGGGCGTGGTGCCCCGAGAGCTTGCAGTGGGCGCATCGGCGTTCGACGGGCTTTGCGGTCTCCTTCCGGAGTCCATGAACGACCGCACGCTCGTCGTGATCGACGTCGGACCTGAGAATACTGACTTCTGCGTCCTTTCGGATGGGAATTGCACGTTCGCCCGTACGGTCTCCGGTGGACTGAACCGGGTTGAGTCGGGCAAACGGGAGGCCCTCGGTTCGTCGCTCCGGCGGACGCTAGCCAGCTACCGCGCTCAGCGCCCGGAAGAGCCGAGTCTCATCTTGCTCTCCGGGGAAACGGCCCCGATGGAGAGCGCGCGCCAGTGGCTCGCCTCCCAGCTCGACCTCGAGTGTGGCGT
>JBATTM010000622.1:0-1537 GCA_049670545.1 Polyangiales bacterium | reverse complement strand
GGAGGAGGCGGGGCAGCCGGAGCAGGGGGTGCTCCCCAATCGACCGCATTGTTCGCCACTCCGGTGTCGTTCGATTTCGGCCTGGTGCCGGTCGGCGACACGGCCCCTCCACAAACCGCAGATATCTTCAATAGCGGCCCGGATCCCATCGCCCTATTGGGAAGCGCAGATGCGGCCGAAGCGCCGTTCGGCGCCGCACAAGGCTGTCTGGGCGGGACGCTGGGTCCTGGCGAGTCGTGTCGGCTGACGTTCGATTTCGCACCCTTGGTCGCGGGGCCGTCCGAGTCCACGTTCAGCATCGTGCTGAACGACGAAACGTTCTCGTTCGCACTCTCGGGGGTCGGGTCGTCCGACGGTTCTCCGCGAACCCTTGCGCTCAGCGCGTCACCACTGGCATTCGATTTCGGGGACCGTCAGGTTGGGACGGAAACCACGTACATGTCTGTCATCACCAACAGAAGCGGCTCCCCGCTGGTGATGTCGGGCGCTGGCGGCGGGACCCCAGCGCCGTTGTCGACCACGCAGGCCTGCCAAGCACTCACCCTGAATCCCGGGGAGACATGCACGATGAACTTTCGGTTCATGCCCACCGCCACAGGGCCCGCGACGGCCACGTCCAACATCACGTGGAACGGCCAACCGTTTTCCTTCGACTTGCGGGGCACGGGCGCAGCCCCCCAGCTGCGCGCAGAGGGGTCGGCTCTTGACTTCGGAGAAGTCGAAGTGGGCACGACGATGGAGTTGAAGGCGTCGATCATCAACGTGGGCGCCGACTCAGTCACGATGTCGGGCGCGGGCGGGGGGGTGTCGTCACCGTTTGCGGTAACGCAGAATTGCCAGGGCCTAACGCTCGCGCCGGGCGACTCATGCGAGATGACCTTCCGCTTCATGCCCACGAGTGGGGGGGCGGCCACAGCTACCTCCAACATCACGTGGAGCGGCGTTCCGTTCTCGTTCGTACTCTCGGGGGTCGGGTTGTCCGACGGTCCACTACGGATCACCCCCGTGGGCTTCGACTTCGGGCCGGTCGCGCTCGGCGCCACGTCGTCGGCACAGGTCACCGAAGTCACGAACATCAGCGATGCCGCCGTCGCCGTGACAGCCCTATTTGGGGCGGTGGCGGAGCCGTTCGACCTCACGGAAGACTGCCAAGGCCAGCTACTGAACCCAGGCGAGTCGTGTCAGCTCTCCTACCGATTCTCTCCAACCACCGCGGGCATCCACACCGCAACAGTAGACGGTGTGCTCGCCGAGCAATCGTACAGCACCACGTTGCGCGGGCGCGGCGTCGCATCGCCCTAGCTTCACCTGGAGATACCGCTTGCGATGGCCGAACGTGAGACCGCTAGCCCTCGTCGACGGCGCTAGACGCTCTTCGCTCCCTCCCCACCGGCCAAGTTCGGAAGTGAACCAAGCTGGATCTCGAGCGCGTCGGCGGAGATGATGGTCTCGCGCAGCAGGTACACGACCGAGGCGATCAGCATCGCCAGCGAAGCGCCGAACAGCACCTGCCCCAGCTGCACGTAGCCATAGAAGA
>JBATTM010000621.1:0-6817 GCA_049670545.1 Polyangiales bacterium | reverse complement strand
CCCTCCTCCTGGACCGCGACCGCACCTTCGATGTGCATCCTCAACGATCGTGGATCCCCTGCGCCGCGGACCCGAAGCCCTACCGGCGAGAGCAACGTCGGTTCGAGCGTGACCTGAGGTCGATCCTCCGCGATCGACGCACGCACCTGTTCGGCATCAACGCCCCTCACGATCCGCAGATCAGTCGTGGTCGCATCTCCTTCGATGCGAAGTAGGGTTTCGGTAGATTCGTCACCGATAGATGCGCGCAACTCTCGATCGAGCCACTTGGGAACGACGACGGAGGTGGGCGGTTTGGGCTCGTCCGGTCGGGCGGCCGCGAGCTTGCGAAGGATCGCATTGGCGAAACCCGCTAGACGTTTCCCTCGCTTGACGCGCACCAACGCGACGGCATCGTCGACCACTGCGTGCGAGGGGACACGACCGAGGTGCTGCAACTGAAACACCGCGGATACCAATGCCGCGTGGGTCCATGCATCGACCGTCACCGGGCGCTTCGCGTGCCGTTGGATGGCCGCGTCGAGGTTCGGAAGCACCCGCAAGGTGCCGTACACGATTTGGGTCGCCAACGCCGAATCGGCGCGGCCGAGCGAAGCGCGGCGGACCTCGGCATCGAGGGTGGGCGTCGCCCAGGCCGCGTCTTGCTCCACGCGCTGCAACACGCGTACTGCAACCTCTCGCGCAGGGGCAACCATCGCACGATCTTACACGGGTCGGCCGTTGGGGCACGGAGATTGGAGGGGCAGCCGAGCGCGTGATACCGTGCCGACCCAGTGGATGGCTCACGCATGCAGGGAAAGCCGGGAATGACCCAATGAGCGCATTGGTGCTTGTGGCGGATCCCGATCCATTCAACCTCGGCATGCTCCACGCTGCCTGTGAGGCGGCGGGTTACGATGTCGTCAGCGCGGCGGACGGGCCCGAGGTCTTGGCGATGGTGGCGAGGCGGCCCCCGAACCTTCTCATGCTCGATGCGAAGATCACTGACCTCGATGCGTTCGAGATCCTCCGCATCCTGAAAGCGGACCCGACCCTCGAGAACATCCCAGTCGTGCTCGTCACCGACGAGGGCGACCTCGAGTCTCGGCGCAAGGGGCTCGAGCTTGGCGCAGACGACTATCTGACGCGGCCATATCGAGTTTTCGAAATTCAGCAACGGGTTCGCAACGTATTGCGCGCCACGCGTCCCGATCGTCAGAACACGAACGCCCCCGACAGCGCACCACCCGCCGACCAGCGCGATCCGGTCACAGGCGCGGCGACTTCTTCACAGCTATTGATTAGCGTCGACTACGAGCATACGCGTGCCGAACGGTACGCTCATCCGCTGACCTGCATGGTCGTTCGCGTCAGCAACGCTGCCGAGATCGCGGCCGCGAGTGAAGACGGAACCAGCGATCGGATCATGGCGTTGGTCGGTGCCGGGCTTCGGGGTTGCATTCGCGCGGTCGACCATTTGTTTCGCTTGCGGCGTGACGAGTTCTGTATCTTGCTTCCGGAGACCGACGGAACGGGCGCGGCATACGTTCACCGGCGACTCGAGGGGCAAGCACAAAGCGGTGAGCTTTGGGGGGAAGACGTCATTCCTCGGCCCGAGGTACGCATTGCGCTTACGAGCACGCCTGAAACGCCTGCGAAGAGCGGGGACGACCTGCTCAGGCTGACCCGCAAGCAGCTCGGTTAGATTGCGGCCATCAAGCGGGCGACCCAGATCGCGACCCCGCACCCAGCCATGGCGAGGGCCCAGCGATCGACTGCAAGGCGGTCGAACACGGACCCGAAGGTGAGACCGCGATACGCCGCCACGGCGCTGACCACGATGCCCGCGCACGTCCCGACGAAGAGAACCAAACCGAGGGGGTTGGCGGCCCCGGCCGAAACCCACTGACCCCGTACCCCGTGCGCGAAGGCGGTGGTGAGGCCGCACCCTGGACACGGGAAACCCGTGAGCGATAGGAAACCACACGGAGGAAGTCCTAGCTGGGTGTGTGTGCCAAAGCCGAGGGGGTTCGGTTCGATCGACATGGCGATCGACAACACCGACAGACCCACTGCGGCGAGCACGAGCCACAGGAAGCGCTCCGCAGCCGACGCGCGAATGCGTTCAGTCCGAGGCACCGGCCTCTCGCCAGTTCGGGTTCCGCACATGATCTTGGTCGACGCGTGTCACACAGGGCTCGGTGCATCGAAGCTCGCCGATTCGCTCCGACACGTCCAATCCGATGGGGTTGTCGTGGCCCGCGGCGTGGTCGGCGTAGTGCGCGTGCAGGCATTTCACACCACCCCGCGAACCACCGACACCGCCAGAGGGTCGGATGTCTGCTTCGGCCGGTACCAGCGCGTCGCGATCGCGCCGGTAGCGATGGTGCGCGGCCTGTACTCGCGCCGCCATCACAGGGTCGCGATCGAGAGTATCTTGGGCGGCTCGCACTCCGCCGTGCGCCTCGATCCGCGCGATCCGACGACGAGCGAGCGGGCAAGTCAGCCAGTAGCGGGTGGGAAATGGCTCGCCGTTGTCGAGGATCGGCGGCACGGCGGCCACGACCGGCAAGCCGAAGTCGCAGCGGCTGACCACGGTTGACGGCGCGCGTAGCGGCCGTCCGATTTGGAGAGCAAGCACCGCATCGTCTTGCTCCAACCTACTCATGAAATGCGCATCCGGTCTTTGATCTCGCTCCAGAAGTCTGACTCGCCAACGACCTCCAGCATCATGACCGCCTCAGCGGCTGCGCGGTCGCTGCGAGAGCCGGCTTCGCGCAGCCGGGCACAGATGTCTTCGCCAATCGCCAGCCGTGTGGCGAGCTCGGTTCGAGCAAGACGGAAGTCGTGGTCGTCTGCCCACTTGAGCGACCACACCTCGTCGGCCAGCCAATCTCCGAAAACTTCACGACTCGTGCGTGGGTTTGGAGAACGCGCCTCCGCACGATCGAACGCCGCCTCCCACGGACGACCTGGCGGCCTTGGGTCGTGGCCGTTGCGCATCGCGGAGATGGTGTCACCGACCCATGCCATCGCGACACCAAACTGCGTGCCATCGCGCGCCTCGATGAACTCGGCGGCTTGCTTCTCCCAACTGCTCCCGCGCAAGCGTGGGAACGGCTCCGCGTCTAGGATGGCGGTCAACGCCTCCTTTCCGCGAAAGCGGTTCAACAGCGCGTCTTCCATGGGCTCCCAATCGGAGAACTTGAGTTCTTCCTTCGGGCTCAAAGGGATACGTTTGATGCGACGGTCCGCGACCGGGCGCTTCGCCCCGTCGCAGATCGAATCCACCGCGTCCTCGGGCAACAGCTCAGGTCGTTCTCCCATCGTCCGGCACGGGCACCGGTGTTCGGTCGTGATCCGCCCGCCGGCCGGCGTGGCCACGAGGCCCAAGGGGAATCGCCGGCAGCCCTCCGGCTTCGCTTCCGGACCACGCTGGGCGTGGACCGAGCAACGTTGATCCGCCATGAGAAAGACACAACCGCCGTCTGCCGCAGTGTTGAGCATGTAGTCGTCGTGATCGTCGTTCCAACCGGCCGAGGTCCGATCGATGCGGCGCATGGCCCCGACTTCCTTCTTGGTCAGCGGCCCGATCCCATGGATGTCGGTGCAACAAAGCCCGTCGCCGAAGCACGTGTACCGCGCGCCGGGTCGAACGCGCATCGGACGGACTTCCGTCTTTTTCTTCTTGTTTCCAGCCATGGACTAGTCGTTGCTTTCCAATAACCCCTGGGAAAAGGGGACTGTCCCCTTTTTCTGGGATATGATCTTGGGAATGGGAGCGAATCCGTCGCCGCTCGTGGGGTACAACACGAACGTCCGCCATAAGGGAAACCTGTACCATATTCAAACCGAGGACTCGGGGGTCAAACGCCCTCATGTCATCACGCAGCTTTTCGCAGACGGCGGTCGCATCATCGCGTCCGAAAAGACGTCGTACGAGGAACACGTCTCCGCCGAGAACCTGGCGGTGCTTGTCAAGAAGCTCATGCAAGAGCAGCACAAGCGCGTGTTCATCGCGCTACGCGACGGCGCGTACGACGAAGGTGACGACGACGATCTCATTGAGGCCAAGACGCAGACGAAACAGCCGGTCACCACGGAGGTGCTCGAGCACGCGGCGGCGCGCCTCATCGAGGGATCACCTCGGTACGAGCAGGTTCGTGCGCCCTCGGGGACGACTCGTCGCGTCTCACAGGCGCCAATCACACCTTTCGGTCATGACGTCCTCACCGAGAAGACACTCGATGAAGTCATCCTTGCGTACTTGGCACAGGACCTGGAAACCGGCACCTAGTGAGCCGCGGCTTGACACGGATCGACGCGCATAGTTAGCTCCGTTCCTTCCGCAAAAGTGCGCCGTAGGTGCCTCTCGTCATGCCCAACGCCCAGACGTCATTCACACAGGACATTCCGCAATCGATCGAACGCGACGTCGAGCGCGCACAGGCGGTCGACGCTGTTTTCCTCTTCAAGGTGATGGGCGAAGGCGGCGGTGTGTGGACCGTGAATATGAAAGACGCGCCAGGCGTGTCCGAAGGGGATTCGGGCAACGCGGACTGCACGATCGAGATCTCCAGCGAGGATTGGACCGCGCTCACTGAGAAGCCGAGCGCTGCAATGCAGTTCTTCATGAACGGCAAGATCAAACTCACTGGGAACGCTCTGCTGGCCACGAAGCTTCAGGCGGTCATCGGGTAGCGGCCGCAACGCCGATGGGTGAGCTGCAACGAAGGATCCTCAGACTGCTGCAAGACCCAAGGGTCGACAGGCTGCTTCGGGATCCGCGGGCTCAGCGCGCGGTCATGGGCGCTTTGCGCGCACGAGGGCGAGCACAGGAACGCGTCGACCTCGCTCTCGAACGCATGGCCTCGGCGCTACATCTCGCGACTGCCAAGGAGATCAGGCAACTGAAGCGGACGATTCGACGCCTCGAAGAAGAACTCGCTCGCACGAACTACGACGCATAGGCAACGCGGGGGTCGCTCAACGATCGCCGCAGACTTCGACCAACACGGTCCTCAGTCGTTCGCGAAGGTTCGAGCCCTTCTCGACGAAGTGATGAATGCCAAGTTGATGCAGTAGCTGCACATCGTGCTGCGCTGCACCGGCGCTAACCGAGATGATCGACGACGCTTCGGCCAAGCCCTCGCCCTTGAGCTGCATGCACAACTCGACTCCGTTCATGCGAGGCATGTGCAAATCGAGCAGCATGACGTCCGGCTCATCTTCTTGGACGGCGGCCAGCGCCTCTTCACCATCGTGTGCGATCCGAATGTCGACCTGTCCCATGATCTGGCGAACATAGAACGTCAGGATACGTGCGAGATCGGGGTCATCATCTACGATCAGAACTGACGTCGTTGCTGGGACCGGGTCTTGGTCCTCTTGCACCTGAATCGCCGCGTGATCGCCCTGTCCCGCGTCATCCCGTATCGCGCGCAATTGCCACGCGGCGGCTTCCGCGCTTTGAACCCGTACTTGTGGATTGTGGCTGAGCATCTCGTGAACGAGTTGGCAGAGGGCGAGTGGGCAGTTCGGGCGTAACTCTGCGAGCGCTTTCGCGGGGCCCCGCTCATGCGAAGCGAGTACTTCACGGATGGTGTTGCCAGGGTACGGCCGGACACCGGCAAGCAACTCGTACGCCACCGCGCCAAAGCTGAAGATGTCGGAGAGGTGGCCACTACCCGACTCTGCGGTGCTCAGGATCACTTCGGGTGCCATGTACGGCGGCGAACCGGCGACCGTCTGCTTGGTGTTCACGTCGAACTCCGGAAGCACGAGGCCAAAATCCATCAGCACGACGCGCTGCGCGGGTGTGAGCATGATGTTGTCGGGCTTCACGTCTCGGTGCACGAGACCGGCGCGATGAACCACGCTCAAGCCTTCGGCTACAGGCAAGAGGATTTGAACGACTTCGGCAGGTGTGAATTTCTGCTCCCCGGCCCACCGTGTCGCCGCGTGCTTCGTCATCGACACGCCGTACACTCGCTCCATCACCAGAAAATCGATTCCGCGATGCTCCCCAAGGGTATGCACGCTCACGAGGCTCGGGTGCTGAAAGGCCGCGAGAGCGCGCGCCTCGTTTCGAAGTGGCGGGGTGAGGGGGTTCGGCCAAGCGGCCTTGATCGCGACACGGCGATTCAGCAGATGGTCGTGCGCCTCGAAGACCTGCCCCATCCCTCCACGCCCAAGGAGCTGCATGATCTCGTAGACGCCGGCGAGCAGTTCGCCGGGCGCGAAAATTCGGCTCTGGTCATCAATGGGCGGCTCACTCGCAGCCACAGCTCTTCCCCCTCGTCGCGACATAGCAGTAAAAACATACTATATCGTTGTCACTGTAATTTCAAACATTAAAGGTCGACGGCTTGCACCTCGAGCCCTTCGACGGGCTCCCCCAAGAAACGCGACGCAGACGACGCGAATTGCTCTGGAAGATCGGTGACGCGAACACGGAGCGACCCCAGAGACGCTGCCGAGCCCGACGGCCTCGAGACCATCGAAGCCAGGGTCTCCGCGGTGGCCGCGGCACTGTCGACCACGACGACGTCGTGGCCAAGGAGATCGCGCGCCACCTGATGGATGACCTCCGACAGCAAGGGATAGTGGGTGCAGCCGAGGACAATCGTGTCGACGTCCGCGCTCACCAACGGCTCGAGATAGCGTCGCGCCGCAAGCTCGGGGACCTCTCCGCTCGTCCATCCTTCTTCCGCAAGCGGAACGAACAAGGGGGCGGGCTGCGCGAAGACGTGGATCTCTTTGTTTTCCCGATGAATCGCGCGCTCGTACGCGCCCGAGGCCACCGTGCCCGCGGTCGCGAGCACACCGACCCGACCAC
>JBATTM010000620.1:0-3305 GCA_049670545.1 Polyangiales bacterium | reverse complement strand
GCGCGTCGAAATCGATAGCGGCGAAGACCGATTGCTTGTCGCGGAGGAGACTGAGAAAGCCCTCCACTTCTTTCGTCGCGAGCTCGCCGTCGGCAGCGGCCACGAGTGCGAACGCCCCGGAGAGCGCGCGAAGAAGGTCATCGGTTACGTCCGCGTTGAAGCGCGCCCAGGCCGCGATCGCGTACGCGACACTCTCGTCAGGAACCATTCAATTTTCTCCCGGTTGACCCGACGATACCACGAACGAAGCGACTAGCGGGCCTCACCCAACGCCTGACCGGCGATCTCGGCGACGTCTTTCGAGATGCCCGCATGGGATGCGATCCGCTGAAGTTCCTGGCGCATCTGCGCTTGTCGCCCAGGCCCGTATCGCTGCCATTGGTTGAAGCTGGCGACGGTGCGTGCTGCGGTTTGAGGGTTGATCGCGTCCAGGGCGAGAACGTGATCCGCCACAAACCGGTATCCCGCACCATCGGACCGATGGAAATGTAGCGGGTTTCCGAACGCGAACGCGTAGATCAACGAACGCGCGCGATTCGGGTTCGAGAGCGTGAAGTCCGGGTGCGTGGAAAGCGATACGACCCTGTCCAGCGCATTCGCAGCGGTCGACGTTGCTTGCATGCGAAACCACTTGTCGAGGACGAGGGGCTCGTGCTTCCAGCGATGGTGGAACTCCGACACCGCCCGATCTGCAGCCGTACTCACCGTGTCGATGAGCGCCATGAACGCCGCTTCGTATTCGGTCATTCCGGTCGCGTCTCGGAACTGGGCCTCTGCGAGCGCAATCGTCTCCGCCGTCTCGAGCGAAGCGAGGTATCGGAGCGCCCGATTCTTCATTCGGCGACGGTCGATCTCCTGCTTCTCCACGGCATCCGAACCCCGCGAATGTCGCGAATAGATCTCTTCCCACTCCGGCCGCAGAGCGGATGCGAGGCCGCGTACCACGAAGGTGCGTGCCCCATGGACCGCCTCTGGGTCCACGACGTCGAGAGCTTGTGCGATCCGCTCTTCCGACGGAAGGGTGACGGTGAGCGCTTTCATCGATCCGTCGAGCCCACCGTCCTGCAACACCAGTCGGAACGCCTCCACGAGTCGCTGATCGAGCGCCACCGTGCCCTCATCGAGGCGATGTGGGACCAACTCGAGCATGACGCGCTGGCCAAGCTCTTGACCCGCCTCCCAACGATTGAACGGATCGGTATCGTGGGCCATCAAGAATGCGAGTTCCTCGTGCGTTCTCTCCACCTCGAGCTTGACCGGCGCCGAGAAGCCTCGTCCGATCGAGGCCACGGGCGGCTCGTCGATTCCCTCGAACACGAAGGTCTCCTCGGACTCCCGAAGCTCGAGGACGCGGTCCGTGCCTGCGATCTCCGTACCGTCCGCGCGGAGCAAGCCGACGCGGACCGGAATCGGCAGGGGTAGGGGAGCCGGCTGGCCCTCGAAGGCACGCTGCGATTGCCCCAAGGTCAGGGCATACGATCGACTGGAGGCTTCGAAGAGCCCGCGTGCTCGCACGGTCGGGGTGCCGGCCTGGCTGTACCATCGCTCGAGCTGATCGAACACGATGCCGTTGGCTTCTCCCATGGCCTGCCGAAAGTCATCGCAAGTCACAGCGCGGCCGTCGTTCACCTCGAGGTAGTGCCTCAGACCCTTGCCGAACCCCTCCTTGCCGAGAAGCGTCTCATAGAGGCGTACGACCTCGGCGCCCTTTTCGTACACGGTGGCAGTATAGAAGTTGTTCATTTCGATGTACGACTCGGGCCGAATCGGATGCGCGAGGGGACCCGCATCCTCCGCGAACTGTGCCGCACGCAAGCGCGTCACATCCTTGATTCGTTGCACCGGGCGGGAGGTCATGTCCGCCGAAAATTCCTGATCGCGGTAGACCGTCAGGCCCTCTTTGAGGGTCAACTGAAACCAGTCGCGGCAGGTGACGCGATTGCCCGTCCAGTTGTGGAAGTACTCGTGGGCAACGACTCCCTCGATGCCCTCGTAGTCGTCATCGGTTGCTGTCGAAGGTTTCGCGAGGACGTATTTCGAGTTGAATACGTTCAAGCCTTTGTTCTCCATCGCGCCCATGTTGAAATCATCGACCGCGACGATCATGTACACGTCGAGGTCGTATTCGAGCCCAAACGTTTCCTCGTCCCAGCGCATCGCTGCTTGGAGCGAGCGCAGCGCATGCTCGCATTTGTCTGCGTTCTGTGGTTCCACCCAGATTTCGAGGGCGACTTCTCGGCCCGACGCCGTGGTGGTTGTACCGGCGTGGCACACCAAGTTGCCGGCGACGAGGGCGAACAGATAACTCGGCTTTGCGAAGGGATCCTCCCACTCGACCCAATGGCGACCATGGGGCAACTCGCCGCGCTGGGTCCGATTGCCATTCGAAAGAAGAACGGGGAATGCAGCGCGGTCCGCCTCGATACGCGTGCGAAACCGCGCCATCACGTCCGGGCGGTCGAGGTAGTAGGTGATGCGGCGAAATCCCTCGGCTTCACACTGCGTGCACAAGGCGCCCCCAGACGTGTACAGACCCATCAATTTCGTGTTGTCGCGGGGGCGAATCGCCACCTCAGTCTCGAGGGTGAACCGACCCTCGGGGGCGCGCGGAACGGTCAGTCGATCCGGGGTCGCGGTGAACTCCGATGGATCGAGCCGCCTCCCGTCGAGCGCGACCGAGCGGAGGTTGAGTTCGTCGCCGTGCAGCTCGAGCGGCGCATCCCGGTCGGCGGCCGAGTTCCGTTCGACGTGGAGGGTTGCGCGCACGATCGATTCGTCAGGGTCGAGCAAGAAGGTGAGCTCCACCGCGTCGATCTGGAATGCGGGGGGGATGTAGTCGCGTCGGAAGACACGCTCGAGATCGTCGGTTGCCATAGGGTAGGAAGTAGTGCCGCGAATGTTCTCCGGGGCAAGCACCCGCGATGGGTTCGTTTCGCCGCGCGTTTCGCGGCGGATGGCGGGCGCCGCGCGTCTCGGCGTGCCAGCTGCTTTTTTGCACGGTGACGCCCGACCCATGGGCGCTAGAAGATGCGGATGTCGCAATCCACTGCCCCGTCACCATCCCCCGAACCGCAGGCCTTCGTGGACGCCACCACGTGGAAGTCGCGGGGCCCTGCGCACTTCGAGGGTGAAATCGACGAGATGTGGGGCCAAGGTCGAGCGATCTACGGCGGGATCGTTGGGGCAGGCATGGTGCGGGCCATGAGGAGCGCGGTACCCGCGACCGAACGCAAGAGGCTGCGGTCGATCTCCGTGAGCTTCGCGGGTCCTGTCGATGCGGGATCGGTCGCGTGTGACACCCGGGT
>JBATTM010000619.1:0-3516 GCA_049670545.1 Polyangiales bacterium | reverse complement strand
GTTACGAAGTGGGCAACGAGGTGTTTCTCCCATTCAACACCGGCTACTCGGCGACAGGCGACTACAGCTACGCCAACCCCGACGCACAAAACGGTGGCGACCCCAACTGGTCGGGCCGGCCTTCATCGTCGCCGGACGACTACGCGGATCGAGCGATGGAGTACGTGGACGCGGTACTCGCCGTTCAGCCGTCGGCCCGGTTCTACATTCCCCTCACGCAGTCGACTTGGCAGAGCTGGGGGGGGCCTGCGCAGTCGCTACCCGTCCTGCGCGACTTGCTGGAAAGGCCCGAGGTCGTTGGCGTCGTGAGTCACCAGTACACCATCGATGATGGACTGACAGGCCACGGCTGGGAGGGAGCCCAGGACAGCTGGTTCTTGAGCAGCAGCGATTTTTATCGCCCGCTCTATCGAGACCTTCGGGCGATGTTGGATTCGCTCGATCGCATCGAGCCCCTGGAACTGACGGTGACCGAGTATCTGAGCGCTGCCCTGGATCCGATGGGCCGCCTGTTCGCCGGCGACCTGGCGTTGGCGGACATGTGGATGCTCTACGCGGACGTGGGCGTCGATCTCGCACTGGAGCACCTCACGCTCGCCGAAGATCCCAGCATGGATACGATCGTCCGGGATTGGCATAAGCCGTTCTTCGTCGAATCCGGTGAAGTCATCGATCGCCCCGCCTTTGCGATCACCAAAATGATCGCCGACCACACGTGGGATGATGTCGTTCGACCCGAAGCCACGACGATGATCACGGCTCGTCAGGAACTGCGGGGTGGAGGCTACGACTACGACGTGGTGAGCACGGTCGCGTTCGTCTCTGACGACGGAGCGAACGCGAGCGTATTGCTCCTCAACCGTGACCTCGCCGAGCCGCGGAATGCCGAGCTCTCCGTACAACCCGGCGACACCGTGATCGCCGCGCGCGGTATCGTGCCGGAGGATCTTTGGGTGGAGACTTTGGAGCTTTCCGTGCAAGCGCAGGACGTCCCGTTCAAACAAGATGGCGACCGTGTGCACTTGACGCTTCCCCCGCACTCGTTCGTCGCACTCGCGCTCACACGAGAGACTCCGTGAATCGGGGCAAGTCGTGAGGGAGTTTGCCAAGAAGTATCCGATGTTCGTCTTGTTCTTGGTGAGCTACACGGCGGTTCACCTCGTATTCGAATACAACTTCTGGTGGAACGAAGGCGACGCGATCTTCGGCAAGTACGAAACCGCGAAGGGCGAGGGGGCGCTATCCGTGGCGGCGCGCGTCTACTACGCCAAGTCCGTGTGGATGTTCGTGCTCGTGTGGCTTCTCGCGCTCCGACACGATTTTCGGGCTGCGCTGACCTATTCGTTCTCGCTCTATAGCGTCGGGCTGCTGCTCTTGTTCCCGGTGCAGGCGTATTCGGTGCTCAACGTCGCCCTGGCGGCCGGCTTGTTGATCGAACTGATCTTGAAGCCCCCGCTCTTGTCTGAACGCACCAGCACCCAGTCTCTTCGTGCCACTCGGTCGCGCGCCCGTGACCGTAACGTTGGCGGGGCGTAGAATCACCCCATGACCAGAACACCTCGGAGATGGGCGGTGCTCGTGGTGGCAGCTGCCTCGATCTCGTACGTGACGCCTAGCGAGGCGCAAGAATCTCGAAAGTCTGCCGCGCAGACTGTCAGTACCGGCATCGTCAAGCTTGCCCACTCGAAGATCGAGTACTTCAGCCGGGGCAAGGGCGAGACGATCGTGTTGTTGCCAGGCGGTACGCTAACTGTGGGATACCTGGACGGTCTGGCAGACGCGCTGGCCAAAGCTGGATATCGAGTGGTCGGGATCAATTTTCGGGGTTCGGGAAAGAGCACGGGTTCAAGCAAGAGCGTGACTCTACAAACGATGGCGAACGATGTTGCAGGCGTGATCAAAGCGCTAAGAATCGGATCCGCACACATCGCTGGAAACGATTTCGGCAATCGCGTGGCGCGCATGCTAGCCGCGTCGCATCCGAAGCTGGTGCGCAGTGTCATCCTGCTTGCGGCTGGCGGGAAGGTCCAGCCGAAGCCCGCGGCCGAACACGCGCTGATGGTCATGTTCAACCCGGCGTCCACCGATGCCGAGGTCCTGGCGATCATGCCGTACTTCGTGTCCAACCCGGCCGACTCCTCACGAATCTGGAGCATGATCAAGCCCTCACGTGCACCGAAAGCAGCCGCCATCGAAAAAGCGGCCGCCGAGTCCACGCCGCTTGCGACATGGTGGGCCCCTCCCGGCAAGACGAAGTACTTGATCCTGCAAGGTGCCGAGGACCAAATCGCACCCCCCGAGAACGGCGAGATCCTCGAGAAAGAGCTTGGCGATCGAGCGACCCTCGTCAACGTGCCGGGCGCTGCGCATCTCTTGCCGCTAGAGCAGCCGCAGACGCCTGCCTCTCACATGGTCCGCTTCATCCGACACCTTGGCGCTGCGCCGTAAGCGTCGCAGCATCCGAACATCGCGCCGCTCGGTGGCCTTCTCATCGAATTCGAACGGCAGCCGCACGATGCCACATTGCGTTGAACGAAGCGACGCGCGATGGCAGTCTGCTGTGCCGAAGAGAGGGACCTTGGCTCAAAGCGTCTACATCGCATCGATTCAACCACGTGCTGGCAAGTCACTTGCGGCGCTTGGCTTGATGGAGCTCGCGTCCCGGCGGGTGGAACGCCTCGGCTTCTTCCGACCCATCGTCAATGGGCCTGCGCAAGGCGATCGCGAGATCGCCCTCATGCGGTCTCGCTACGAGCTCGGCCAAGACCCCGACGCCTCGAGCGGTGGCCCCTACGACGAAGCGCGAGCGCTTGCCGTCGCCGACCGGTCCGACGAGCTCCTTTCGCGGATCGTCGAGCGGTACAAGCAGCTCGAATCTCAGTGCGAGTTCGTGGTGTGCGAAGGAACCGACTACTCCGGCGTCGCAGCAGCGTTCGAGTTCGAGTTCAACGCCAGGGTGGCCGCGCACCTTGGCTGCCCCGTCTTCTTCGTAGCCAATGGGCAGGGCCGATCGGCAACCGAGCTCCTCGAAGACGTGCGGGGAGCACGCCGCGCCTTCGAACGGGCCGGCTGCTCCATCGTCGCTTCGCTGATCAATCGAGTCGAAGCGCCGAAGATCGATGATGTGAAACGCTGCTTTGATCAAGAGTGGGAACACCCCGATCCGGTCTATGCCGTACCGGAGGATCGCACCCTCGGATACCCGACTGTGGCCGAAGTCATGGACGCTCTCGAAGGCAAATTGCTTTTCGGGGACCCGCAGCGCCTCCCGAGCCTGGCGAAGGAGTTCGTGGTCGCAGCGATGGAGCTTCCCGCTGTGCTCGACCACCTGCGGCCCGACTCTTTGGTGATCGCGGGGGGTGATCGCGCAGACGTGGTGCTCGGCTGCCTCGCCTCCGTACGCTCTCGAGCGTTTCCCAACATTGCAGGGCTTGTGCTGACCGGAGGGCTCGAGCTGCCCGAACCGGTCGCCCGGTTGATCCGCGGCATGCGACGGCAGCTGATTCCCGTGATCGG
>JBATTM010000618.1:0-4398 GCA_049670545.1 Polyangiales bacterium | reverse complement strand
AAGAGGCCAACCGACGCTCTCTGGCGTCGATCGTGAGCCGCGAGAAAATCGAGGCGGGGCTCAACATCGCGGAGAAACGACTTCCACAAGACGGTCGCATCTCGAAAAAGATCGCCGGCAAGGTCGTCGACGTGCGTGTTTCGACCATCCCCACGGCGAAGGGGGAGCGCGTCGTCATGCGTCTGCTCGACAAAGAGCAGGTGCTGCTGAACCTGATCGATCTCGGGTTCGCGCGCCGCGAGCTCGACGAACTCGAGCGGCTAATTGCACGGCCGAACGGGATCGTTCTCGTGACGGGACCTACGGGTTCGGGCAAGACGACGACTCTCTACGCGGCGTTGAACAAGATTAACACGCCCGAAAAGAACATCCTGACCGCCGAGGATCCGGTCGAGTACGAGCTTCGCGGCATCGGTCAGATGCAGGTGCAGTCGAAGATCGGGCTCACGTTCGCATCCGGCCTCCGCAGCTTCCTCCGTCAAGACCCAGACGTCATCATGGTTGGTGAGATCCGTGACACCGAGACTGCAGAGATCGCGATTCACGCTTCGCTCACAGGTCACCTCGTGCTCTCGACCCTCCACACCAACGACGCGCCAAGCGCGATCACGAGGCTCGTCGACATGGACGTGCAGCCATACCAGATCTCTTCCTCGGTCATGGCTGTGCTCGCGCAGCGCCTGGTTCGTCGCCTCTGTGCGCATTGCCGAACGCCCTACACACCGACGCCGCAAGATTTGCTCGAACTCGGCATCGACGCGTCGAACGCGAACAAGAAGCTCATCGAACTGAAACGGGTCGCCGCCACGACCGTGCTCGGATCGACGGATCCGGCGAACCTTCCGGACCCGGCATCGACCAACGGTGGTGACCTCAAGTTCTTCCACCCTGGGGGGTGCGACGAGTGCAGCGCCACCGGCTATCGTGGGCGAATCGGAATCTTCGAGATGATGCTGATCGACGAACCCGTTCGACGGGAGATTCTCAACAACAGCGATGCGAAGACCATTCAACGCGTCGCTCAGCAACAGGGCATGCGGCTCCTTCGTGACGACGGTGCGAGGCAGGTGATCGCTGGCGTCACCAGCGTGGAAGAAGTGCTCGCTGCGACACAGGCCGCGGAGGTGTAAGCGGTGGGCGTCTACGCATACAAGGGACTCGATTCTCGCGGCAAGTCCGTCAAAGGGGTTCGTGACGCCGACAGCGTCAAGGCCCTTCGGAACGTGCTCAAGCGAGATGGTGTCCTGGCGACCGAGATCCTCGAGCAGTCGGAGGCCGCCAAGAAGGCCGCGCGGGACATCGACATCCTCGGCATCTTCCGACGTGTATCGACACTCGACATCGCCATCGCAACCCGCCAGCTCGCCGTCCTGCTGCGCTCTGGTGTGCCGCTGGTCGAAGCGTTGAACGCATTGATCGACCAGCTAGAGCACCCTGACCTGAAGACCGCCTTCACCGACACGCGCAATCAGGTTAACGAGGGCACGACACTCGCGGACGCGATGAAATCGTACCCCAAGATCTTTCCGACGCTGTACATCAACATGGTGGCCGCCGGCGAGGCCTCAGGGACGCTCGAAGAGGTGCTTGCGAGGCTCGCGGAGTTCCTCGACGAGCAGACACGACTGCAAAGCAAAGTACGGGGCGCACTCGCCTACCCGGCCGTGATGGCAGGGGTCGTCACCCTGATCTTGTTTCTCATGATGGCAGTCGTGGTGCCGAAAGTGACCGCGATCTTCGAGAACTTCAATCAAGCCCTGCCCTGGTACACGAGCCTCCTGATTTGGGTCAGCGATGTCTTCAGCAACTACTGGTGGCTTCTTGCGGCTCTCATGTTCGGCGCGATTTACCTCTTTCGTCGCTGGAAGAACACCGAAGAGGGCCGCAAGAAGTGGGATGTCTTCGTGTTGGAGGTCCCGCTCTTCGGCCCACTCATGACGATGGTTGCGGTCACACGGTTTTCGCGCACGTTGTCCACACTGCTCGCGAGCGGCGTGCCGGTGCTCACAGCCATGGAGATTACGCGAAACGTCCTCGGAAACACCGAGTTGATGCGTGTCGTCGAAGAAGCACGGGAAAGCGTCCGTGAAGGCGAAGGAATCGCGAAGCCGCTCCGGGAAGCCGGCCGGTTTCCGCCGATCGTCACCCACATGATCGCGGTGGGCGAGCAAACCGGTCAGCTCGAAGAGATGCTGATACACGTGGCAGACGCGTACGACCAACAGGTGGAAGTTCGAGTCGGGGCGATGACTTCGATCTTGGAGCCCCTTCTCATCGTGGTGATGGGGGGCGTGGTTGGCGGCATCGCGTTTGCGATTCTGATGCCGCTCTTGCAACTGAACGAGATGATTCAATGAGGAACGATCGTGGGCCGTCGCAAACAACGAGATCGCGTGTCACTTCCCTGGGAGCGGCGAGCCAACCGATGGCCGGGACCCCTGCGGAACCCCCGATGGCAAGGAATCCTCGCCGGCTTGTTGTTGGTTGCCTCGAGTGTGGGCCTGGTCCGATACTCGCAACATCGTCTGAAAGTCCGCGAGACCGAGATCGCGATCACGCAACTCAAGACCGCGATCGAGCGGTTTCGCGCAGACGTAGGTCGCTGCCCGGAGTCGGACAACGAGCTCCTGCACCCGCCCCTCGCACAGACTCACTATCTAGACGCGATACCGAAGGACGGGTGGAATCACCCTCTCTCGGTACGGTGTCCTGGCTATTTTCGCGACGAGGCAGAAGTGACATCCGCGGGCCCGAGTGGTTCGCTCACGAAAGACGACAACATTCCATGACTGACACCGGAGGCTTCATGCTCAGGACACTAGACGCAAAGAAACAGCGGCGACTCGCGGAACGGCGACGACGCGAAGGCATGACGCTCATCGAGATCATGATCGTGATTACGATTATGGCCGTGATCGCTGGAGGCGTTGCGGTCGCACTCCTTCCTCAGCTCGAGAAAGCTCGACAGAAGAGCACCCAAGCGGATGCACAGGCCCTTCGGTCGGCCGTGATGCTCTACGTAGCGGACAACCCGCGGGCGTGCCCGACAGTGGACGATCTGGTGAACGATCGATACCTCGATGGGTCGAAGCGCACCTCTGACGCCTGGGACACACCGTTTCAGGTCACATGCGAAGGCGGAGACATTTTTGTCGTCTCGGCAGGAGAAGATCTCCAGTTCGATACCGAGGACGACATCAAGTAGGTGATCACGGTGCGTACCCCTCGACAGCTCCGGCACGGATTCACGCTCATCGAAGTGATCTTGGTGATCGCGATCATGGCGGTGGTGGTTTCCGGAGCGACGTTCGGGATCGGTGCCCTGACGCGCACCCGTTTGCGCTCGGCCTCCTATCGGGTGATGAGCGCCGCGCAATACGCGTACAACCGCTCGATCACCAACGGCACGACAACACGGCTTCAGTTCGACTTCGACAAACACACGATGGCTGTCGAGGAAACCGAAACGCCCGTCACGATCGCGAACTACGAGCAACTCGAGGAAGAGACCGGCGATGCCGTCGACCCATGGGAGCTCGCCAGGGCCCGAATCGAAAAGCCGCTCGATTCGGCGCCGGTGAGAACGTCAGCCTTCTCACCGATTACGACCCCGAGCGGCACACCGATCAAACGGTACCAACCGCAAGCCCTAGCCGATGGGGTCGAGGTCCACGCGATCGTGACGCCACGCGACGCGGAGCCCAGGACAGAAGGAGAAGGAGCCGTGTACTTCTTTCCGGGGGGCGCCACGGAACACACGGTGGTCCAACTGAAAGACAACAACGACAACATCTACAGCATCGAGATCCACCCGCTTACGGGGAAAGGTCGGATCCTTCCCTACGCATATGAGCCACTCGGGGAACTCGATGAGGAAGGCGACGTCGAGGACACGCGATGAGACGTTCCGGTTTCACATTACTCGAGGTCATCATCGCGGTCGCGATCCTCGGCTTGGCTCTCACCGCGATCTTCTCGAGCGAAGTTGGCGCGTCCAATGTCGCCCAACGCGCAAAACGGCAGAACGTCGCGACCACCCTCGCACGATGCAAGATGGGCGAGATCGAAGAGATCGTATCGATCGAGGGGATTCCACTCGTCGACAAGGAAGATTCTGACAATTGCTGCGAGCATGCTCCCGTCGATGGCTACACGTGCAGCTGGATCATCGAACGCGTGGTTCTCCCGGATATTGGCCTCGACGAGTCCGAGGACGGCGACGAGGGGGCTGACCCAGAGAACCGGAATCGTGACCTCCTGAGCGAAAGTTACGAGAGCATCGTGGCCGACGGGAACACCGCCGAGAACGTCGTGTCGGGCGAGGGAGGCGACCTGGCCATGCTGGCGCTGCAGCTCGGCTATCCGTTGCTCAAGCCGTTCTTCGAGGAGCAGGTGCGC
>JBATTM010000617.1:0-15662 GCA_049670545.1 Polyangiales bacterium | reverse complement strand
GCGCCACCCATTCCACCGGCACCGGCGTCGCCGCCCGTGCCCGCAGTCCCGCCAGCACCGGCGCTGCCGCCGGTGCCACCCGTGTTTCCGCTATCGTCGCTACAACCAACGACAAACGCGAGGACGAGAAGGAACAGATTCAAGATAAGTGTCTTCATGGGGCTTTGCCTTTTCAGAGGTTAGTTAGGCACGCAGAGGTACGGGGCCTGGTCCGTCGAGCTGTTTTCCTTCGCGCAGCCGACGTATTCGAGAAGGTTGAGCGACAGGTTGGCGCATGCATCGCCGATGACGAGTATGTCCGATGCAGCTGCTTGGTCCGTCCCGAGGCAGATTCCTGCATCGTTGGGGCCCGTCGAGGCAGTGGCACAAGCGCCGTTCGGGCACTGGTCGTTCGAGAAGCAGGGGTCCCCGGCGTTGTCACTTCCTTCATCGCACGCCAGGGGCTGGTAGCCGTCCCAGACCGTATTCGGCACCGGCGGGTAGCCGTCGCCGCCAAATCCCCACTGGTTGAACCGGTCGCCAAAGTCACCGGTCGGATTGTTGCCGTTGTTCGAGTACTCGTTGTCGTGGATGTAGACGTTCTGCACGTACGGGTCGTACCCGTCGCTGTACGGCGGGCAGTCTGAAGTCGCGACCTGGCAGGTCAGGACGTTCGCCGCCAATCCGAGCGCAAACGCCTCGTTGTCGGTGAACTGGTTTCCAAAAAACTCGATGCCATTGCCACCGAAGCTGAGTCCACCTGTCCCGACCGGAATGCCTGAGACTGCGCTTCCCGGTTGCGCGAAGTTCTCGCGGTTGTTGCAGTACACTTCGTTGTCGAACAAGCGATTGTCGCTGTTGGTCTGCATTTCGCTCGAGATATCTTGCTGAAGGGCCAACAATCCACCCGTGTTGTCGAAGATCTCGTTGGCGGACGCGTCCACGTTGAGACAGTTCTCAACCTCGAGGCCCGCGACGTTTTCGTAGACGACGTTGTTCTCGACGATGCCACCATCACACTTGCCGATGTACACACCCGCGTCTGACGCGCCCTGCGTTTGGCAGTACTCCACCACAGTGTTGGAACAGTCCGTCGGGTAGATGCCGTAGGCGCCGTTCTCGGTGCGGGGGACTCCATCCCAGCTGACACGCACTTTGCGGAATACCGATCCATCGACATTGCGTTGGACGACCGCGTTCTCACAGGAGTTCTTGACCCACATGTTCTCGATCGTGACGTTGTCGACAGTCACATTGATGCCTTGCGCGCCGCGGCAGGTGCCCTCGTCGTCTGCGTAGTCGAGCACCACGTCGTCCGGCGTCGCACCGATGCCCTTGAGTGTGAGCCCAGGGGTCGTCGTGATGTCCACGGTGCCGCCCATGTCGTAATCCCCGGCCTCGAGGCATACGACGCCGTTGGCCCCAACGGTCAGGATCGCCATCAGGATCTGTGCCTGGTCGTCCTCGCCAGTCGCCGTGACTGTTTCGTCACAGTCGTCGCTTGTTGTCTCGGGGGGATTCGGCTCGATGTTAGACGTCGTGTCCGGTATGTCGTCGCAGCCCTTCGGAGCCACGCCGCCGCCGGATCCACCCGATCCGACGCCGCCGACTGCGCCAGTGCCGCCGGATCCACCCGATCCACCATCACCAGCGGAACCACCGGTGCCGCTGTCGTCGCCGCAGCCATAAAGCCCGACGACCGCCGCCAAAGCGACGCTCGTAAGTAGTCTGAAATTCATATTAGGACTCCTCCTCCTCAACTATCTGTGCGCTATGTACCACTTAACCCCCACTTTGAAAAGTGAGGGAAGCTCATTTTTGCGAAATAAACCCAAACCCCGGAAATTTCGCTCAATTAGTCGTCGCCTCTGGGTGCCGGGCCGCCTGCCGGGCCCATGTACACCGCCAGATACCCGCGCAGTAGCGTTTTCATCTCCTCGACGATGTCACTTGCGAGTTTGGGGTCATTTTCAATCGAGAGCGCCCAGTCTTGGAGCGCGTTGACGGCCTTGATCGCCGACCGCGTGATCAGCGTGATTCGATCGGGGGGAAGCACGGCCTGCAGCGCGGGATGCATGGCCATCATGGCCGCCACGCGATCGTTCGACTCGTCGGTGATCTCTCGGAACGCCGGGGTAGGCCGAATACTCAGCAGGAGTTGTACGTATCCAGGTTGCCGCGCGTAGCCGGCAATCGTCGCATCGACGGCGCGATCGATCGCCACATCCCACGGGAGGACGCCGAAATCCTCCGCGATCAGCTCTGCCGTCGTCAAGTCGACCTTCTCCATGATGCCGCGGGCCAGCGCCGCGAGTACTGCAAGTTTGTTCGGGAAGTACTGGTACACGGAGCCTATCGGAATCCCCGCAGTCTCCGCGATCGCGGCAGTCGTGACCTTGTCGACCGGCATCTCCTCGAGGAGCGCGGCAGTCGCTTCGAGAATGCGCTCCACGCGGTCGCGCGAGCGTTCCTGGCTGGGCCTTCTTCGAGGCGTAAGTGAGTCGCTCTTGTTTGTCACAATGATTCCCGCGGCCCGTTTCGGCCGGAATTCCCGGGCGATCCTAGCTGGCTTGACGCCTGGGCGCAATTTCGCCCCTGGCTCCCGATCGTGATTAGGCGCTACACTGGACGACCGTCTACGCATGACCTCCACGACAGCAAATACCAACGGGCGCGGCCACCCTAAGACTGATACCGGTGCGCAAGAGCCTGCTGTTGACGCTGATCTCGGCGCACCCGAGAACTACCTCAACCGCGAACTCACATGGTTGGCGTTTGCCGAGCGCGTCCTTCACGAGGCTCACGATCAGCGCAACCCGCTCCTCGAGCGAACGAAGTTTCTCGCGATCAGCGGTCAGATCCTCGACGAGTTCTTCATGAAGCGCATCGGCGGCCTGAAGCAGCAGGTCGCCGCCGGTGTGCACGAGCTCACTGTCGACGGCCGCACGCCGACCCAACAGATCCAGGAATGCTACGACCTCATTCGCCCCATGCTCGTGGGTCAGCAAGCCCTGTGGGCCGAGCTCAGGCGTCGGCTTGCCGAGGCCGGGGTGACTATCGCCGCGTACGACTCCCTTCCGGAAGAAGACCGAGCGTGGCTGCGCGACGACTACCTCGAGAACATCTTTCCGCTGGTGACGCCCCAGGCCATGGACCCGGCGCACCCGTTTCCCTTCGTGTCCAATCTGTCGCTCAATCTCCTGGTGTCGCTGCACTACCCGAAAGACCCGACGCCTCTGATGGCGCGCGTCAAAGTGCCTCTCGGCGCTGGGGTTCCGCGGTTTTGCCAAGTGCGAGACTCACTCGTGTTCGTGGCGCTCGAAGAAGTCATCGGGAACAACCTGGACTTGCTCTTTCCTGGAATGGTCGTCGAACGCACGGAGCTGTTCCGGGTGACTCGAAACGCCGACGTCGAAAGCGACGAGGACAAAGCCGATGACCTGCTTGCGCTCATCGAGTCCGAGTTGCGAGAGCGCAAATTTGCCCCGATCGTTCGCCTTCAAGTTGGGCGCGGGATGGACAACACGCACCGGGGAAGGCTCGCCGCCGAGCTTGGCCTCGACGAGCAAGCCGATGTCTTCGAGAACGACGGGTTCCTCGGTCTCTCGGATTTGTTCCAGCTTGCTCGGCTCGACCTGCCTGAACACCACGACCCCGATCATCGTCCGGTCGATGCGCCGGCGCTCGTCGGACGCAGCAACATTTTTCATGCGATCCGAGATCGAAAAGCGATCCTCGTCCACCATCCCTACGAGTCGTTCGGCACGTCCGTAGAACGCTTCCTCCGCGAAGCGAGCGAAGATCCGAAGGTGCGCGCGATCAAGATGACGCTCTACCGCACATCATCGCGGTCGCGCGTCATCCAGCATCTCATCAACGCAGCGCTGAACGGCAAGCAAGTGGCGGTGGTGGTCGAGCTCAAGGCCCGCTTTGACGAGGCGGCCAACATCAACTGGGCGAGCGCGCTGGAGCAGGCGGGGATCCACGTCACCTACGGGGTCGTGGGTCTCAAGACACACTGCAAAGTCATTCTGGTGGTGCGCCGTGACCACGATGGCCTCCGTCGTTATGTCCACGTCGGCACCGGCAACTATCACGAGGAGACCGCCAAGCTCTACTCCGACATCGGCCTTCTCACATGTGATCGTGATATCGGCCGTGACGCCACCGAGCTCTTCAACTACCTGACGACCGGGTACAAGCCGAGTCGCAGCTACACGAAACTGCTGCCCGCGCCAAAGCTTTTGAAGCCCGCACTCCTTGCGAAGATTCGCCGCGAGATTCGGCACGCCGAGAACGGTGGTGACGCTCTCATTCAAATCAAGACGAACGGCCTCGAGGATGTCGACATCACCCGTGCGCTCTATGAAGCCTCGCGCGCGGGGGTTCGTGTGGACCTCATCGTGCGCGACTCGTGTCGTTTGCGCCCAGGAGTGCCCGGCCTCTCGAAGAACGTACGCGTGATCAGCGTGGTCGGGCGATTCCTCGAGCATTCACGGGTCTACTACTTCCGGAACGACGGCAAGGAGGAGTACTTCATCGGCTCCGCAGATGCCATGACTCGCAACTTGGTCAGTCGCGTCGAGGTGTTGGTTCCCGTCGAGCCCGAGGGGCTTCAGCAGGAGCTTCGCCACACGTTGGACACGCTGCTCGATGACCAGCGCTCTGCATGGGACATGCAGCCCGATGGGACGTACATCCAGCGCGACGGGGGACCGAATGCAGTGGGATCCCAGGAGCAGGCAGTGCAATGGGCAGACGCCCGCTTCGCGGAAGCCAACCGCCTTCGAAGGCGGAGCGCGCGGGGTCCACGCGGTCTCAATCCCTCGGACGAATAGGGGGCGCTGCCGGTGCGACACACGACGGCGATCCAGACAAGCCTGGCCGTTGCCACGGTTGTGCTGCTTTGGCCCTGGCCTGGTGCGGTGTCTGCGCAGCAAACATTGATGGCATCTCCGACATGTGAAGAGCTGACCATCATGGATTTCTTGGCTCGTCTTGACGATCCGACACGCACCCGGCGGGTTCTCACCACAGATCAGAAGCGCAACCTGAGTCAGGTCAAACGCGACGTTTGCGCGCCGTACGTCGGGTACCGCGTGACCATTGCACCGACCACCACCTGGACCAACGGACGTCCCATCACGAGATCGTTTCGAGAACTCAACCATCCGAACGGTCGAATCGCCAAGAGTCGAAACAACGAATGGTACTACCCAAGCGGTCCACAGGCCAAGACCGCGCTCGGGCGCTGGAAGTATGCCAACGGAATGCTCGCGCGAAGCTCGGACGGAGTCTGGTACACACAGGACGGCACGTACGTGGAGGATCCGGAGCGGGCGAAGCAGAAGGCCTGCGCGTATCTCGGAAAAGAACTCTGCCCACTCGGCAAAGCGGATGAAGATTTGCTTGCGATCACGGTGATGGGCCTGATCAATCTCCCACCAGAGCCAGCGGCGACGGCCGACGAACCCGCGAAATCAACCGACAAAGCGACGTCGCCGTAACGGCCCCTTCGTGATCGTGTGAACCGCGCGCGGGTGTGGTAGAACCGCGGCCGGTTCGCGAAGGAGCGCGTGATGGGAAGAACGATGGGCCGTGGACTCGGCGTGGTGGTGCTGTTGCTGGGGCTCTACTTGTTTCTTTGGCCGGTCCCGATCAATCCAGTTGCGTGGACGGCGCACCCGGCTCCTGCGCTCGAAGGGGAGTTCGCCCCGAATCGCCTGCTGCAGGGGATGGAGCTCTTCGAGACGCCACAGAGCCATGGCCCCGAAGACGTTGCGGTCGACGACGAAGGACGCGTCTACGTCGGGGTCGAAGAAGGCAAAATCCTTCGCTACAGCCCGGACGGAGCGAGCGTCGAGGTGTTCGCGCAAACCGGCGGGCGGCCGCTCGGGCTCGACTTCGACGTCGATGGAAACCTGATCGTGGCGGACGCGCTCAAAGGGCTTCTGTCGGTCGACGAGAATGGAGAAATCACGACGCTCTGCACCGAGGCCGGCTACCACGCGTTTGGGTTCGTCGATGACGTCGACGTCGATTCACAGAACGTCGCTTGGTTCTCGGACGCGTCTTACAAATGGGGCGAAGGGCAAGTCATGTATGAGGTGCTCGAGAGCGCGCCGAACGGGCGTCTCGTCAAGCACGACATCAATACGGGGGTCTGCGAGGTGGTGGCGAGTGAGCTGCACTTCGCCAACGGAGTCGCGGTGTCGCCTGACGAGACCTACGTCCTCGTCAACGAGACGATGCGGTACGGAGTCAAACGAGTTCACGTACGGGGCCCCAAGGAAGGCCAGATCGAGGTGTTCGTGAACAACTTGCCTGGTTTCCCCGATGGGATCTCGAAGAGCCCGGACGACACGTTCTGGCTTGCGCTCTATTCACCACGGGACACGTTGCTCGACAGTGCGTCCGAGCGCCCATGGTTTCGAAAGCTGATCCACCGAATTCCTTCAGCGCTTCAACCCAAGCCTAGGCGGCATCCGTTCTTGATCGAGTTCGATGAAGATGGCGAGATTCTGCGGACGCTTCAGGACGCGGATGGCGCCCGCTTCTCAATGACCACGAGCGCGGAGCAGGCGGGTGACTGGCTCTACGTTGGGAGTATTGCTGAGCCAAGCTGGGGACGGATTCAGGTTTCGTCGCTACCCTAGCAATGGTCGGCTTGCCAAGGTTCGGTTTTGCATGGAACGTTGCGGCTTCTTGCATGGGAGCAACGCGATGTCTCGATTTTGGCTTGTAGGTGCGTTCTTAGGGTCGTGGGTAGCGACCGGCTGTAGCGATGGTGGGGGCGACGAGCCGTCAGATGAAGTTCAGGTCGTCGCGCGTGACGACGGTTCGGTCGAAGTGCTGATCGATGGCGAGGCTCGGTTTGCCACCGCTCCGACTGGTCCCGTCGCCCGCAACTTCACCGAGACGTTCATGGGGGTGCCTGAGCGCTTCACGAGAAGCGACGAGGTTGTCGACACATTGCGCGTCGAAGAGGTGACGAATGACGCTGGCGGTGCGACCGTGCAGTACGTCAACGACGATGGGACGCGAAGCGCGACACTGACCGCCAACGTCGTGAGCCCCGATACCAGCGAATTCACCGTCGAGCTTGCAGGCGATTCGGCAGACTCGATCGCGGTCGGGATTCGCTGTGATGAGCAGGGTACGTTTCATGGGTTCGGCGAACAGTACAACGCGACCAACCAACGAGGGGAGTCGTTCCAACTCCTGGTCACCGAGCAAGGCAACGGGCGGGACGACTCCGGGGGTGTCTCCGGCGACGAACACACGACGTACTTCCCCATGCCCTACTACGTCGACGCGCGAGGCTTTGGGGCCCTCTTCGATACGAAGCGCCGGGTCCTGGTCGACCTATGCGCAACCGACGAAGACATCGCGTGGTTCGAGATCGTCAGCGGCGCGCCCGTCACGTGGCGTGTGTTTCATGGGCCGACCCCCGTCGACGTGCTTCGCCAACTTGGAGACCTCGTCGGTCGTCCGGCACAGCCGCCGCTCTGGGCGTATGATCTTTGGATCGGCTCACAAGGAGGCCGCGAGGTCGTGTTGAGCGAGGTCGATGCCCTGGAATCGGCGGACATCCCGGTGTCGGCGATGTGGGTGCAGGACTGGGGTGGCGTTCGCCTCAACTTCGACGGCGGTTTCGGCGTTCGCTACGTGTGGGAGCCTCGCGAGACATGTGTTCCGGAAGACTTGTGCGCCGAGAACGAGGATTGCAGCGTTTGCTATCCCGAGTTCGCTGAGATGGTCAGTGGTCTCCACGACCGCGGCTACCGTTTTCTGACCTACGTGAACCCGTTCATCGTCGACAACGGCGACCCGCGTTTCACGGAGATGGAAGACATGGGGCTCCTGGTCGACGATCCGGACGGAGGCACCTACCTTCCGGTGATTGGACCGAACATTCCCGAGCGAAACGGTCATCCCGATTTCTCGAATCCCACCACCATCGACTACATCGCGGAGTCGCTCGCAGACATCGTGCGGGACTACGGGGTCGACGGTTGGATGGCGGACTTTGGCGAATGGGTGCCCCTCGACGCCATCGCAAGCGACGGGAGTGACGGTGTCGAGCGCCGCAATACGTTCCCGATCGATTGGCTGCGCTCGACACGCCAGGCCATGGACGCCGTCCGGCCCGATGGCGACTGGGCGATGTTCGCGCGCTCCGGATTCACGGGCGTACAAGGGGTTGCACAGATTCATTGGACCGGTGACCAAGAAACGAACTGGAGCGAGCTCGATGGGCTCCCGACGGTCGTGCCGGCGTTGATCAATCTCGGGCTTGCGGGTCAGCCGTTCGTGACGCACGACATTGCAGGGTTCGCACGGGGAGACGGTCCGAGCACCAAGGAACTCTATCAGCGATGGACTGAGCTCGGTGCCTTTGCTCCGATCATGCGAACCCACCAAGGTGCGGATAAGCAAAACAACTGGCGCTGGGACAGCGACGCGGAAACGACCGCGCACTTCCGAAAGTTCACGTTCGTGCATTGCGTACTGATGGACGAGTGGGTCGGGCTTGCCGCCAACTGGGAAACGACCGGTGCACCGATCGTCCGACACATGATGCTCAACTATCCCGACGACCCCGCAACCTGGGACCTCAGTGATCAGTACATGATTGGCGATTCGCTCTTGGTGGCGCCCGTCGTCACCGAAGGTGCCACGAGTCGCGCGGTCTATTTCCCGGCGGGAGACTGGTACGACGTGTGGACCGGGGACCGCATCCGCGGCCCCGTCACGGTCGATGTTCCGGGGCCGGTCGGGGCACCTCCAGTCTACGCGCTCGGCGCCGATCGGGACGATCTGCGCACGGCGGAAGACACCCTCACGTCTGCGGACTGCCGCTAGCGATCACTCCGCGGCGCTGAACACCGCGCTCGTGTCGCGCTTGGGACCAGGATCAAACTGGGTCGTCCACTCGCGGAACGCGTGAATGGGGCCATCACCCTCGGCGAGGGGAGGGCGCTCAACGCCGATCTTGTGTTCCCAGATCTCGAAATCTTGTGAGACGTCGGCCTTGTAGCCTCGCATCGAAGCGGCCAGGATCATTCGGTGTAGGGCCGGCTTCGGGACCAGGCGTAGCAGTGGGTTGATTTTCTCAGGGTGCGCCACGTGTCGAAGGCTGACCGCGACATTCAACTTCAGCATCTCGTGGTCGATCGCGCTCGGGAACACGAAGTGCCGGGAGCGCAGTCCGAACTCGGGTACCTCGACCTCGACGCAAGAGTAGCCGAGTCCCCATTTCGTGATCTGAAACTCTGCGCGCAGGTCGCTCCGTTTCAGAAACAAGCCTGCGTTGCGATCCATCGCGTAGCTCGCGGTGAGTTTCGGGCCGTCGGTCGACAGTGGTGAGATGATCTCGGTCTTACGGTAGCCATGCACGATCGAGAGATGGCCGAAGTCGACACTGTTCTCGGCGGTGTCGTAGGGGTTTGCCCGAATCTCCCGCGTATGGTGCGACAGCGGCGTCCAGCCGCTGTCGTCGAGCTTCGGAACCCTCCAGGCGGGCGCCTCCCAGTCCTGATGGTGGTGGGCCAGGATCAACCCGTTCATTTCTTCGAGCGGCCATGTGCGCAGTCGAGCCTTACGGGGTGGCTTGGTGTCGTAGCCTGTCTTGACGCAGGCGCCCTGGGTGTCGAAGCAGAATCCGTGGAATGGGCAACGAAGAGTCTCGCCTTCGATAGTGCCGCCGTGTCCGAGGTGCGCGCCCATGTGGGGGCAGAAGGCGTCACTCAAACACGCCGTGCCGGAGTCCGTTCGAAACACGACGAGGTCCTGCCCCATGAACTTGATCGATTTCACCTCGCCCGCGGCGAGCTCGTCGGAGAAACAAACCAGGAACCACCCTGTGGGGAACGCGCGCAGGCGATTCGACTCTCGAGTCACGAAATTGGAGTTGCGTGGCATGACTTGGAACTGGTTAAGGACGAATTTCACGGTTTGTGCAAGTCGTCGGCGATTTCTAGTGCCGCAGGTTTTTCGCACTGGCTGGCGCCCGCGACCGGGCTGCGACTACGCTCGGGGCACAGTGTCGGAGACGGTAGGGCAATCTCAATCATCATCGGGTCGGCATGCGTGAGCTCTTGATCGTGGGCGCGATCACTTCGCTCATGTGCCTTCTCAGCGGGGTTTGGTTCACACCCTGGGAGACGCTCTACTACAATGGGATCTGGATCACGATCGTGGGCTTCGCGGTTGGGATTCCAGCGGGTTTCTTGTATCACGTCCAACTCTACCGAGTCCTGCACCCGCGAGGAGCGCTTCCGCCGGGTTGGTACTGGCGTCCGATCCGCTTCAACCGGTGTCTCCGCCCCGAGGAGCGAGGTGGCGTCATGTCCTGGTGCTACCTCGGGGGCCTCGGGTTTCTCGTGATTTGCCTCGGGCTCCTGATGATGGGCGGGGGCGTCGCGATGGCGTTCTTCCGAGGGGTGTGATCCCCGGTCGTGATCGAGCCGCGGACGCGGTATTCTCCGCGCATGAAAAAGAGCGCCGAAGATCCGCCGATCGAGTCGCCGATTCCCTTTCGCACGGGTTCGAATGGTGAGGTCGCCCCACGTCCGCCGACCAAGCATGATCGGATCGCGGAAGAGTCGTTCCGCGCACTGGTCGAGGAGAACGCGCGCAGAGCCGGGTTGTCACGCCGGGACTTCGTAGCGAGCACCATGGGGTCAGCGACCGCCCTGTGCGTCATCAACCAAGTCTACGGTTGCTCTAGCGGAGACGGCGCGGGCTTCGAAGTCGACGGTGGCATGATGGTCGACGCCGGCGCGTGTGCGCCGCTCGAAGGGGACGAGTTCATTTTCGACGTCCAGACGCATCATGTGAATCCCAGTGGGGCGTGGCGCGAAGACGGGGGTTTCGAAGGCGCGCTCAGAACGTTTCCGCAATCCGGTTGCGGCGAGACGGACTTCGTCGATTGCTTCGACGCCGACCACTATATTCGTGAACTCTTCGTCAACAGTGACACCAGCATTGCCGTGTTGTCTCAGGTGCCGGCGGTGCCTGGGGACAACCCGCTCGAGACCGAGGAAGCCGCGGCCACACGGGAGATTGTCAACCGCCTGGCGGATTCCGAGCGGCTGATCATTCATGGCATCGTCGTGCCTGATCGGGGGCAGGAGCAGCTCGACGGGATGCAGGCGCTCAAGGAGGAGCAGGAAATCGCGGCGTGGAAGGTCTACACCCAGTTCGGCGGCTGGCGGCTCGACGACGAAGCGATCGGGATCCCGTTCATCGAGAAGGCGCGCGAGCTCGACGTAAAGCTGATCTGTGCGCACAAAGGTCTATCCCTCTTCGACCTCGATCCGACGACGACTCCCGAAGACATCGGCGTCGTCGCTCCGAGATTTCCCGACGTGAACTTCCTGGTCTATCATTCGGGATACGAGCTGAACGTCCAAGAAGGGCCGTACGATCCGAACGCGATGCAGGGTGTCGATACCCTCGTGAAAGCGGTGCTCGACAACGACATCGGCAAGCAGGGCAATGTCTATGCCGAGCTCGGGAGCACGTGGCGCTTCCTGATCACGCAGCCGACGCAAGCCGCGCACGTGCTCGGGAAGCTGCTCGTCCACCTCGGCGAAGACCGCATCTTGTGGGGAACCGATTCGATTTGGTACGGCTCGCCGCAAGACCAGATCACGGCGTTCCGAACGTTCCAGATTCCGGAGAGCATGCAGGAAGAGTTCGGATACCCCGCTCTCACCGACGCGACACGCGCAAAGATCCTCGGTCTCAACGCCGCCGACGTATACGGCATCGACATCGACGCCACGCGCTGCGCGATCGAAGACGACGACGTCTCCCTCACCAAAGCCGCCATCCACCACGACCCCACCCTCAAACGCCCCACCTACCGAAAACAAGGCCCCCAATCCCGCCGCGAATTCCTCCACTACCTCCAACTCCACCAACCCAACCCCACCTAGAAAAGGGGACAGTCCCCTTTTCGCAGGGGTTAATGTTAACCCTTGGTTAAAGGGGACTGTCCCCTTTGTGGGCGGAGTTGGGTGAGGGTGCGGAGGGTCGCTTTGGAGCGGTTGAGTGTGTAGAAGTGGATGCCGGGGGCGCCTTGGGCGAGGAGGTCGCGGCATTGGGCGGTCGCGAAATCGACGCCTGCGCGGAGGGCGGATTCTGGGTCGCCTGCCGCGGTGAGAGCGCGCTCGAGTTCTTTCGGGATGGTCGTGCCCGGAGACAGTGCGGCAATACGCTGGAGGTTCGCCAGGTTGAGGAGCGGCATGATGCCCGGGACGATCGGCACATCGACGCCACGCGCGCGGACAGCCTCGACGAACGCCCAGTACCGCGCGTTGTCGAAAAAGAGCTGAGTGATCAGAAACTCCGCCCCCGCGTCGACCTTTCTGACGAGGTGGTCGATGTCCGCTTCGAGGCTCGGCGCCTCGTGATGTTTCTCGGGATAGCACGCGCCGCCGATCCCGAGATCGAAGCGGCTGCGGATGAACGCCACCAGCTCGTTCGCATGCTGAAAGCCGCCTTCAACCGGAGTCCAGTCGCTCTGTCCGCGGGGAGGGTCGCCGCGAAGGGCAAGGATGTTCCGAATGCCATGACGGTCCATGTAGGCCAGCGTCTCGCCGAGACCTTCACGTGTCGTCCCTGTGCAAACCAAGTGAGCCATGGTTGGGATGCCTGCCACGCGCTCAATATCGATCGCGAGGTCAGCCGTCCGCTCACGCGTCGTGCCCGCGGCACCGCAGGTGATCGAAACGTAGCTCGGCTCGATCGCGGAAAGCCGCTCGATCGCCCGGAATAGCGCGTGGCGTCCTGCCTCGGTCTTCGGTGTGAAGAACTCGAGCGAGAACACAGGCTTGTCTCCCCCATACAGCTCCGGGATTCGCATCAGGCGGTCTCTATACCGGCAATCCACGTGTCCGGGCAAGACGCCGGACCGCGAGAAGCACACAGAGCCACGCAAAGCCGCCCGCGTGGCCTGTCATGGAGACGGCACACCCCGCGCCAGCAACGCTATCGGTGTCAGCGTCGGTGCCCGCATCGGCGTCGGTGCCCGCATCAGCGTCGGTACCCGCGTCAGCGTCGGTGCCTGCGTCAGGGTCGGCACCCGCGTCCGGTTCAGCGCCCCCCGTCTTCAGTACGAGATCAGCACACTGGTAATAGATATCGTTGCTTCCCACCCTGTACGGCGGTTTGTCGTACATCACCTGAATCAGTTGCAGCGTGCACCGATCGCATTCGATGTTCGGCAGCCGGACTTCAACGCGATAGGTGGGTTGGTCTTCGTCGTGGTCTTCGATGCCGTCGATGAGAACGGCTTCGTTGGAATACAGCTCGTCCATCGTTGCCGGGTCGACGAAGTCATCGTCGCCATCCGCATCGAATGCCACGCGATAGTGTGACGGGTGGTCGACATACTCGTTCCACACGACTTCGATCGTCTCACCTGGCTCGAAGGCGTTGACGTTGTCGCTGCGCTCTCCCCCGACGATTCCACAGGGGCCATCCTTCAGGACATCCGCGCCGTAGCGCGAGGTCGGGCTCGTCATATCCAGATGCGCCAGCGCACCAGAAGGCAAGCCAAGCACCAGGATCCCCACTACCCATGCGCCACGCGCGCTCACACCCAAAGTCTAGCGCACGATCTGCGGCACCGCCCCACGTTCGCGACATCTCACGCCCCAAGCCTTGATCCGTCACGCGAGCTGGGGCACTTATTGTCCATGCGCTGCCTTCTTCTCGTGATCTCCCTTTCGTGGGTGGCCCCGGCGTGTGACCGCGATCGCATCGACGAGTCGTATTGGCGCGAACGCGGCGCAGAGGCGGTCACGCCGCTCAAGCAGAATCTCAAGCGGGCCCTCGTCAACGGGCTCGAGGAGGGCCCGGTCGAAGCGGTCGCGGCGTGTCAGGTGCGTGCCCCGTCACTCGCCAAGGCTGCGGGGTCGCGCCTGGCGACGGTTGGCCGCACCAGCCACAAGCTGCGCAATCCCGACAACGCCCCAAGGCCCTGGATGCGCCCGCTGCTTCGCGCGTATCTCGATCACCCCGATCAGATGCAACCGAAGGTCGTCGTTCTCGACCAGGACTTGGTCGGATACATGGAGCCGATCTACCTCGGACCGATGTGTGTCACCTGCCACGGCACCGAGATCGACCCCACCGTCCAGGCCCGCATTGATTCCCTCTACCCAAACGATGCAGCCACCGGTTTCGAGCCAGGCCACTTTCGCGGGGTCTTTTGGGCAGAGCTTCAGCGCGACTGAGGCGCTACGTCACCGCGATCTTCTCAGGCTCGATGTAGTAGATCACGCGGACTTCGGTGGGGGTGCGGTACGGGTAGGAATCGACCCCCATGTACTTCTTGGCCAACAGATCGATGTGCGCGTCGGCTCCTTCGGTCGTGATTTTCACCACTCTGCCCCGAATCGCGAGCGAGCGGTAAGGGTTCTCGGGGTCGGTCATCGAAAGCGCAACCCGTGCGTCGCGGCGAACGTTGCGATCCTTGAGGCGACCCTCGGCGGAGTTGATCTTGATCTGGCCTTGCTCCGCGTCGATCCACACGGGCGCAGTATGCGGCGACCCGTCCGACATCAGCGTCGACAAATGCGCGAACGCGGGCTTATCGATGATGTCGGCGTGTGTGTCCGGAATTTGTTTCATGACCCCTGTCCTTGCTTGGGTGGATACGGGTGTTGTAAGGCGCGACCCTCGCCCTGTCGATAGTCACGAAGCGCGGCACCCGACTGAGGGGTTTGCGGAAGCCGAGTACCGAGACTACATCGATGCGACTCGACCGAACCCGTATGGACGAATCTCCCACATCTTCGGAAGTCCCGGCTCCCCTACGAGGCGAGTGGCACGTGCAAGATATCGTCGGTCGACCCATTCTCGAAGAGGCGCTCGCGATGATTCAGATCGAATCGGATGGTCGCTTCTCGGGGCGCACCGGCTGCAATCACATCACGGGCTCCGTCGATGCGAGCGCGGACACCGCAAATGTCACCTTTGCCGGGATTGCGATGACGCGAATGCTCTGCCCACCAGCCCTGATGGACCAGGAGCGTCGCTTCGTGCAGGCGTTGGAAGCCGCGCGTGCGTACCGGGTCGACGACGATGGCCAGCTGCATCTCCAGGGGGAGTACGAGCCGTTCTTGCTGCGTGCGTCACGCTCTCGCGTGCGTCCACCTCACGATGCTGGCTTGTAGAGGCCCTTGCCCGTGACCATCGGCAAATCGAGTGCCGAGAGGAGCCCAGACGGCGCAGCGCACACTGCCGGAATCGCGTTCACGATCCGGGTCGCCGTGAGGAGCACGCCACCCACGGCGTGGTCTCCGTGCTCGTCCGCGAATTCATAGTCGAGCTTCATGCTTGGCACACCCTCGATGATCACCCGGTATGCCCCATCGCTCATCGGCCACTCGGGGGCGAGGTCATCGTCGAGTCGCGTGACGTGCTCGACGATCAGGGCGGGCCTTCCGTCCACGATCCCTTGGACTTCGAATCTCAGGGCCGCCACGGTGCCGACCTCGACCGTGTACGGCCCGATGACGAGTTCCTTTTCTGCAGGCTGTCTCTCGTGCTCCTCACGAATCTCGTCGAGCGTGACCCCGAGCCCCTCCGCCAAGATCCGAAGGGTCCCGCCCCAGGCGAACCCCAACATGCCAGGCATGAGCAGAACGGGCGTGTGATCCATCGGC
>JBATTM010000616.1:0-3571 GCA_049670545.1 Polyangiales bacterium | reverse complement strand
GCGCACGACAGCCCTTCGATCGATACGGGCCCGCGCCGTCTGGAGCGACCCAGGCCAAGATCGCCCATCCGCGCACGTACGCACCGAAGAACGCGAGCGCCAGCGCAGTTCGCGCCGCAAGGGAAAGCCATGTGTCCGGGCGGGCCACCGCAAACGCGCTCGAACCTCCGAGCGCGGGCCAGAGGCGTGCCACCTCGAGCACTAGCAGAAGTGCCATGGGCCAGACGGTCAGGGCAAGATGACTTCGAAGCCGCGGCACGGCTCTACCTAACGCTGAGATCTCGAGCCGGTCAATTTACTTCTTGTTCGTCTTGGAGCCGCCACCGTTGCCATGACGCTTGAGTCCGAGAAGCGTGAGAGGCTCGTCAGACAGGCTCAAGCGGATCTGCTGTCCGATGGCCACCGGATGAACCTTCTGCGTGCCGTCGAGGTAGATGCGGCCCTTCGTCATGCGACTCGTGACCTTGAGGTGTTCCCCGGGCGCGACGAGGCCTTTGACCATGTGATATCGATTGTCGACACCGCGGTAGGGCTCGCGAACGACGAACTGGATCTTCTGTGACCTCACCGGCAGCACCTTCCCACCGGCCGACCGAATCGCCGCCGTCGACCCGGCAGCGGGCCCAACCCAGACGCCACTGGACATCTGACGTTCCTGCTCGCCCTGATACTCGATGACGTACCGCGACGTCGCCGCTGCGCTGTCGTGACAGAAGAGCGCATCGTTGAGGACCCGAGTAGAAATCTCCCGATCGTCGAGGTCGACGCGCATGCGTGAGAGCCGGTCGTTCTTGAGCCGTCCCGCGAGCGCTGCCGCAAGCACCTCGTCGACATCGTGGCCGTCACCAGCACAGAAATAGCCGACGCTAGAATCGGGCGCACTATTGATCGCAACCATGGGCGTCTCGGCCCCCGCGAGATGGGACGCCCAGAGAAGCGTCCCGTCCCCACCAAGCGTCACGATCAGATCCCACCTCTCCTCGGGAAGCGGCTCAGGTCGATAGCGCAGAACGGCTCTCGCGCCCAGATCGCGAAGCGCAGTCTTCGCGCGGCGAACCGTCTCCTGGTGTACTTCGTGCTCGTTGACCAGGCCCTCGACCGACACGTCTCCGTGGTCGATCAGCGCCTGGATTCGCGCCTTGTCGCCACCTGAGTAGCGCTGGTAGGTGCTCTTCTTGTAGACGACGAGGACTCGAGGGCGCATGGCTTGCTTTCCGACGCAGTCGCGAGCGCAGCGTCCCTAGCTCGTCGGGATCTTCTTGGCGTCTGCCAGGAACTTCTCCAGACCACTTTCGGTCAAGGGATGCTTGAGCAGCTGATGAATCACCTTGTGAGGCAGCGTCGCGACATCCGCCCCGATCAGCGATGCCTGCACGACGTGAACCGGGTGACGGATGCTGGCCGCCAACACCTGCGTGCTGAGCCCGTAGTTCTGGTAGACCGTGACCAACTGCTCGACGAGCTCCATGCCGTTGCCACTGATATCATCGATTCGGCCGATGAACGGGCTGATGTAGGTCGCGCCTGCCTTCGCAGCGAGCAAGCCTTGGGTGACGCTAAAGCACAGCGTCACGTTCGTTCGAATTCCCTCGTTCGTGAGCGTTCGGACGGCCTTGAGCCCTTCGGCGATCAGCGGCACCTTCACGACGATGTTCTCGTGCATCTTCGCGAGGTCGTGCGCCTCCGCCATGATCCCGCTGTAGTCTGTCGCGACCACCTCAGCGCTGATCGGCCCATCGATGACTTCGTAGATGTCGACCAGGACGTCCTTGAAAGGCCGGCCCGTCTTTGCGACGAGTGATGGATTCGTAGTCACTCCGTCGACGACACCCATGGCGGCAGCGTCACGAATCTCTTCGATGTCGGCGGAGTCGATGAAGATCTGCATGGCTCCAAGTAAAGAGCGCTGCGCAGTCGCGGTCAAGCGGAGGATCTCGCTACGGCTGGGGGGCTTCTTGGGGGAGGGTTTCCACTTCGAACTCGACCTCGGTCGGGGCCGGGGCCGGATCAGGCGGGCTCGGTTCCGGTGGCTGGTTGCAGACGATGACAGTCGCGATCACGGCAGCGATGAGCCACAATCCCATTCCGAAAGGAGTCCATTTGGCGTTGACGCGCATCTCTCGCCGATGGGGCTCTTTTGCACTCAGATTGAAGATCGAGCAACCGTGCCCGTCCAATGCGCATGCCTAGAATCCTGATCGCGTTCGCCCTGTGGCTCGTGTGGAGCACGACGGCACTCGCCGAGAGCCGTCCGATGAGACTCGATGCATCCATCGCGAGACTCGGAACGCTGAACGAGGTTGAGCGGGCTCTCCTGTGGCCCCATTTAGATAGAGGGCCCGTCCTGCTCACCGAGTACCGCAACGGGCAAACCGACCTGCCGGCGGTCATCTATGCCGCGAAGATCCAGGCGTCGGCCGAGACCGTGGCTGCCGTGATCGGCAATCCGGCTGAGTATCCGAGTTTCATGGAGGCCCTCGAGGGGGTGAAGGTCAAGTCGATCCGCGGTGACATGAAGTCTTTCGATTGGACGTGGGGCGTCGCCCTGTTCTCACTCACAGGGCACAACGTGTTGACAGCTTTCCCCGGCGACCCGAAGCGTGGCTACCGATACGAGATCCGAACGACGGGCGGCGATCTCGGAATCGGTCGCGTGGTGTGGCGCATTCACCCCGACGGGCCGACGCGATCGGTCGTCGTCTTCTCGTCTCGACTCGACATGCGGGATGCCAACTACATCACCCGGCAGCTCGCATCGGAGGGCAACGGAATCAATCGAACGATCAACATCGCGGTCGCCGCAGTGACGCTCCTCGACGTCAAGGCCGAGGCCGAGCGACGGGCGGGATACGTGCACGTGCGCTCCCGTGACCCGCACCCGTTGGTGCGACCGAAGATCAACATGCGTTCACTCGGGCGGCTGCTTCGTCGCGGCGACTTGGTGCTTCTGGACCTAGACGGTGATCTACTGCATCAGGTCACCGTGGTGGGCCGTGCCGGGGCGACCGTCGCCCAGGTGCGTCGCGTGATGTCAGATCCCGAGATCTTTGGTCAGTCGATGCTTCACGGAAGCTGCGCGGAGGTCACGGAACGCAACCCGGGCGAGACCCAGTTCTCGTGGGAGATTCCGATCCCGCTGCTGCACGTAGGCGGGGAAATGGTCTTGCGCCCGAGCCCTGGAGTCGTCGCGGTCGATGGGGTCTCAGGGACGCTACACAAAGGGCGCTGGCGCTTCGACACCCATCGGTATCGAGGCGGGGAGGCCGGTGTCATCGGTTGGGCCACTTTCGACCCGAAAGACTCGCCGAAGTTGATCCGAAAGCTGATCGCAGGAAACACGCAGTTCTCGCATGGCTTCGTCGCGGCGACCCAACTCGCGGTCATGCGGTCGTTGCGCAGTCACGCTCGAAGGGTCAGTCGGTAGCGGCGCCAGCTCGGCCACCGGCACCCCCAGCAGCACCTCCCCCTCCGGCCCGGCCCGCTTGACCCCCGGCTCCGCCAAGGCCACCAGCACCTCCGATGCCTCCCGTGCCCGTACCGCCTCGGCCCCCGGCGCCGCCCACACCAGAAT
>JBATTM010000615.1:0-3652 GCA_049670545.1 Polyangiales bacterium | reverse complement strand
CCCCGTCCGTGGGACGCGGGCAGGCGTGTCTGGTGTGATCGCCTGGGCGGCGCGAGTGGCCGGCGGTACAACGAGTGCACCCGCACCCTCGGGCGGCCGCGCTTCGCAACCCGCAGTGACCGACACTGCGAGTACCAACGCCAACGTTGTCGCCCTTCCCATCGATCGCCTCCTCGAGCGAGGGCCGCCCAAGGAGAGATATACGCGCAGTAGTGGAAACTAGCTAGATTCCTGTCCGTGCCGCAACGGAACCGCTTCTGGGGAGCGCCTCCGGCCCCACAGGACCAGGAGACCCCCGAAGATGTACATCTGGACGCCGTAGACGGCCGATGGGATCGCCATCTCCGCAGACTGGAGGAGAGTGAGTGTCACCATCAGACCGATCGTGCCGTTCTTGATCCCAACCTCGATCGCAATGGTAAGCCCATCCTTGACGCTCACCCCGAGCATCTTGCTGCTCACGAAGCCTGCGCCAATGCCGACGATGCTGAGGGCGGCCGCAGCTGGGCCCGCCTGGGCAAGAAGAGACAAAATCTCGTTGCGGGTTCCCCACACGATCGCAAGGATGAGCACCACCAAGACGACGAGCCCAAACTTGCCGACGTAGCGCTCGGCGCGCTTGGAAAACGAGGGGGCGAAGATTCGGGTGATCATCCCGGCGATCACGGGAATGATCACGACCACAGACAGCGTCACGACAGTGCGGCCGACGGGAAGCCGAACCGCCTCCGCGGCGTCCCCGGTCGCAAAGATCGAAAGGGCATAGTTGGTGAAGAGGGGAATCGTCACGATCGTGAGAAGGCTCGCGAGCACCGTGAGCGTGATGGAGAGCGCGACGTTTCCGCGTGCCAACAGGGTAAAGATGTTGGAGGTCGTGCCACCTGGGCAGGCCGCAATGATGACGAGGCCCACCGCAATCACGGGCCCGAGCCCCATCAGTGAAGCGAGGCCGAAGGCGATCGCGGGGATGAGAAAGATCTGTGCAGCCGTCCCCACGATCATCGCCTTGGGGCGAACAAGCACCTCCCGGAACTCGCCGAACGTGAGACCGAGGCCCATCCCGGCCATGATGATCATGAGCGAAACGGGAAGGCCGATTTCGATGAGGGGTGACTGCTCCATGCGCGGCCGGAGGCTCGCCCGCGCGGTGCGGCACTGTCAAGGACCTTCGAGGGGCTCAGTTGGGGCGCACACCCAGTGCCTGTAGTGTCTTCGCGTGGCGCATCGCTTCGTCGTCGCGCCCGAGCTTTTGGTTGTAAGTGACCAGCGCCATGAGCACGCTCGTGTCAGCGGGGTAGCGACTGCGGAGCTTCTCGAGAAGGTCGAGCGCGGCTTCACGACGGCCACCGTCGAACATCGCGACCGCATATACGTACCCAAAACGAACCGCCTCGGGACGAAGGTCGTACGCACGCCCAAGCGCCGCAAGCGCTTCATCGCGCTTTCCAACGCGGACGAGCGCGAGGCCGAGAGCGTGAGATGCGGTGGCTTGATCGGCAGCAGACTCGAGTGCCTCACGAAGAATCCCCTCGGACTCTTCGCCCTTGCCCAGGATTCGGTAGAGGTCCGCAAGGTTGACGTACGCCGCGGTGAACGAAGGATCGACTTCGAGCGCTTCGCGAAGAATCGCTTCGGCCTGAGCAGGACGACGCTCTACGAGCTCGAGATTCGCGAGATCGGTCAGCCCTTCCGCGCGATCGGCCCCGAACGTTCTCGCCCGGCGATACTCGGCCTTCGCGTCCGCGAGAGCCCGCCGATCGTCACCCCCCCATCCCGCCTGATCTGCCTCGAGCAATACAGCCGCCGCCTCGATCCGAACCGTCATCGTCGGATCAGAAAGCAGGGGTTTCGCGATCTCGGCGCGCAGCTCGATCGGAAGGACGCGCGACGCGACTGCGACCGACCGCCGAACGACTGGACTTGAATCGTTCGACGCGCGCATGAGAAGCGCGGGGAGTGCGCGGCTCCTCAGGTTCGCGAGCTCGATGATTGCGCTCGCCCGCGCGACCGCGGGAGCGCTGCTGGTCGCAATGATCTCAGCCAGCATCGCTTCGCCTTCAGGTCGCGCGTTCCTCGCTGAATGCAGGGCGTCGGCGAAAGCATGAACGGAGCCGACTTCGAACCTTTTGTCGATCTCACGCTGGGCCCACGTCGCGCTCTTCTTGACATGGCATTCAGTGCAGGGGTCGGGCGCGCCCACTCGGGCAGAAAGCGCGGGCATTGGGACGCCGAAACGATGGTCGCCACGCTCGTCGATGCCCATGTACGTTCGCTTGGGCATGTGGCAGTCCGTGCATGCACTGCCTGCGTCGCCAGGTGCGTGAAACGAGTGTGCGCCTGTGTCGTAGACCTCGGCCTTGTGACAAGTCGTGCAGAGGGTGTTGCCCTCGGCACGCAAGGCGGCGGTATGGGGGTCGTGGCAGTCGCTGCAGACGACCCCCGCAGCGTACATCTTGCTCTGCAGAAACGACCCGTAGACGTAGACCTCGTCTTTGATCTGTCCGTCGTCGAAGTACAGCGCTTCGTCGAGGGCGGCGAGACGATACCGGTCGTGATACGCCAGCTGGCTATCATCGATGTCGGAACGACGGGAGTGACATGGAGCGCAACTCTGGAGCTCCGCAGTCTCCGGGCTCGAGCCGAGGACCGCGATGTCTCGGTCGTCGACGAAATGCCAGTCCCGCGCGGAAGGAGCGACGAGAGGTACGTCGAACCCAGCAGGTGCCATGTCCGACGACTTGGCGAGCGAAACGTGACGCGAGCCAGGGCCGTGGCACGCCTCGCACCCCACGTTGACCTCTTCGTATGTCGTCGTGTACCGGCGCGTCGTTCGATCGTACCCTTTGATTAAACGAGTCGAGTGGCAGTCGGCGCAGGTCTGGTTCCAGTTGTAACGGAGTCCTGTCCAATGCAGTGGATCGGCGGGGCCGATGTACTCGTCCGGTTGCAAGTGAAACCAGCGTTGACCGCCGTCCGTCTTGGGACGCGTGTCCCATGCGAAGGCGAACGCCTGAAAGCGGCCCGGGTCCGTCTCGACGAGGTACTGTTGAAGCGGCGATACCCCGAAGGTGTAGGCGACTTCGAATCGGCGTGTTTTTCCGTCTGCGTCGAGCGCCTCGATGAAGAAGCGCTCGCCCTCGCGCGCGAACCTCACCCGCTCTTGGAAGTACGTGGCGGTCACTTCGTTGAAGTCGCCGAGCACCGTCTCGGGCGTAGCCGCTTGCATCGCGAGATCGTGGTGAGACCCGAGCCATGCGTCGTGGACCTCCTCGTGACACGAGGCACACTGCTCACTGCCGACATACGTTGCTTCGACCTCGACAACCGCCTCGGGGGCCGATTTCGGGGCTGCAGGCTCGCGCTTCGAACATGAGGTCGAGAGCGCAACCAAGGGGGCCAGGCACGAAATCACCAGTTGCGCGCGAATCATCATCGCCGTCCAATAGCGCGCTTTGTCCTGCGAGAACAAGGTCCGCGCATTAACCCTTCGGAAAAGGGGACTGTCCCCTTTTTGTGAGGATATGATTCGGGGGATGGAGTTGACCACCAGTAGTGCGGTACGGGTCGTGCGTTTCTTGGTGGGGCTGTTTTTTCGGCGGGTGGAGGTGTCGGGGACTGAGCATGTGCCGACCTCGGGGGGCGGGATCCTGAT
>JBATTM010000614.1:0-6157 GCA_049670545.1 Polyangiales bacterium | reverse complement strand
ACGCTGGGCCGGTTCGTGAGAGGAAACAGACCGCTGATGACTTCGGCGATTCCTTCGGTCGCGGCGAGCACGCCGGAGTGTTCGCTCTTGACGTCTTGAAGAAGCGCCAGGGTTTGACTCAGCGTGCCAAGTGCGCTCTTCACGCATGCCTTGCCGTCGGGCTCGGTCGATGCATTTTGGGCTTCAAAAAGGGCGCCGACCGACTGTGCGACGTGTTGCGCGATCTCCAGCACCTCGTCGGGAATGGCCTCGTCCTGTTGAAGCGCCTCGAGCGTCTTGCCGAGCGCCTCTCGTGCTTTGCGCGCTTCGTCCGCCCCTGAGTAACCCATCTTCGATCCCCCCGCTTGCTTCATCATCAGGATACCGGGTGCCGACCCGGCGTCAAAGGTCCTTGGTGAACACGATCCGGGAGCGCCCAGGCCCCGCATAGTCTGCAACTTCCGTGCTCGCGAAGCCCATCGACTCGTGGAAACGCACGGGGCCCTCGTGGCCTTGTGCAGCCAGAGACTTGATTCGTTTCATCCCGGCGCCTCGGCAGCGCTCGGTGAACTGCCCATACAACCGCTTTCCGACGCTTCGGCGGCGATGGTCGGGATGAATCCCCACGAGGTGAACATACCCGGTCGCCGATGGCGTGGGCACCATGACTCCGAGCAGAAAACCAATCACCTGTCCGTCCTGCTCGGCCACGAGGCCATGTTCGCCGAACTCGTAGAAGAACATCGGATCGACCCGGCGACCCGCGGGGCCACCCCACCACTGGTCGAGCACCGAGATGATATAGTCGTAGTCGACTTTGGTGAGACCCCGAATCTCCATCGCTCGGGGGAGCGGATATCACGAACCTACGCGAAACGCACGAGCCCGACCCGAATCATGCCGCCGTGGCGCGTGACGATCCGGCGCGGATCCTTTTTTGCCCCTATTGCAGAGAGGAATTCGAGGGGCGAGATGAGTGCCCGGTTCACGAGCTCGCATTGGTCGCGATCGACCGGTTGCCTCGTTCCGCGGACCGGGGCGTCGATCGTGTGTCCTTCTTCTTGGACCCTCGATTGGGTCGCGGCCCCTCGTTCGTCGGGGCCGGCTTGGTCTTGATAGGATTTCTGCTTCCGATGGTTCGGTCTCGGGGGCTGGTGGCCTCCGCACTCGAAATCGCGATCGACGGTGCGCACAACCTCTGGCTGGTGCCTGCGGCGGCGATTGCGATCCTTCTCATTCTCGCGAGACGTACCGAAGCTTCGGCGATGCGCGCGGCGCGCCTTGGCTTCTTCTTGCTCGCCGTCGGGGCCTCGATGCCCCTCGTGTACACGACGCGACGCATCGCGATCATGTCCGCTGGGCAGGACGCCGAGGTTTCCTGGCGTGCGGGCCTCGGATGGATGATCGCCGGGCTCCTGGTTTGCGCTGTTTCGAGCTTTCGTCTCGGCGTGCCTCGAGAGAACCGACGCTCGTCAGGCAGCGCCTGGTAGCGTGGGTCGAAAAATGTATCCCTGATGCTGAACCACGCAGATGCGGTTCGGTCCTGCCACGCGCGCGCGCGCGACTGCGATACTCGCGGCGTCGAGCAACTCGCTGTGCGAGCGAACACCCGCGCTGGGGAACAGGCCGACACCGATCGCGACTTGGAGATCCAACGTATGGTCGCCAATCTCGATCGGCCGAAGTGCGACCTCGCTCACCAGGCGGTCGGCCAGCGTTAGGGCGCGCGCAGGTCGTGTCTTGGGCAGCAATAGGCCAAACTCCGCAGTTCTAAACTGCGCAACGATGTCGTTCTCGGGAATCGCCCGTCGCAGTCGCCGTGAGACCGTGTCGAGTACCTGGGAAGCAAATTCGAGCCCGTGCTTCTTCGCGATGCGACGAAAGTCCTCGATTGCGATGATGCAACATGCCATCGGATCGAGGTGCCGTGCTGCAGCGTCGAACCCGCGCCGCAACGCCTCGTGAAAATCGCGGTGGTCGGGAAGTGTCTTGAGCTGCTCGTGCAGCGATGTGTGGCGCAGCTTGCTTCGCGCATCCTGCACGTCATCGTGAGCGCGTTTCACGCGAAGCATGTTCTGGACCTGTTCGAGTAGAGACGCATCATCGACGGGCTTCGCGATGTGGTCGTCCGCGCCGGTGCGCAGACCCTGGACCCGTCCATTGAGGTCACCTTGAACGGTGAGCAGGATGACTGGCACGAACGTTCCTTCGGTGACCTTCTTGATGACGCGGCACGCGTCGATCCCGCCGAGACCCGGCATTCCGACGTCGAGTATCACGAGGTCGACCTCGTGTGCCCGTACGGCGTCGACGGCCTTCTGACCCCCATACACGGCGACCACTTCGAAGTCTGCGCTCCGAAGCACGCCGGCAATGTGGTCGCAAGTCGATTTGTCGTCGTCCGCCACGATGACGACAGCTTTGGACGTTGCCGAGCCCTCACCCACTATGACAGGGTAGCGGAGCCACAGTCGATGGGCGAGTTGTGTTACTCGGTTTCCCCCGGAGCATTAGACGTCTATACTGACAGCCAGGCATCCGCAAGGAACCAGCGTCCGCATGGAGCTCAAGCAGCAACTCAAGTTATCGCAACAGCTCATCATGACGCCGCAGCTCCAGCAGGCGATCAAGCTGCTGCAGATGTCGCGCATGGAGCTCACCGAGCTGGTGCAGGAAGAACTCCTCGAGAACCCAGTGCTCGAGGAGGGCGCCGACGCTCGTGAATCGCGCGCGGCGCTGACGGAGCCTCCCGAGGTCAGACGCGAAGATCCCACCGAAAGCAAGAAGAACGAAATCGATTGGGACCGATACATCGAGAACTATACGCAAGAGGCGCCCATGCCTTCGGTCCGTCGCAACGACGACGAGATGCCCGGCCTCGAAGCGACGCTCTCGAGTGCGGAGGACTTGACCGACCACTTGGGTTGGCAGCTGCGCATGGGGGAGTTCATGGAAGACGAGCGCCGCTTTGGCGCGCTCGTCATCGGCAACCTCGACGACAACGGCTATCTCCAGATCGAGGGAGTCGACCCTGAGGGCGTCGTGCCGCGCCTCTCCGCAGAGTCAGGGATGGATCCGGAGGACGCGGAAGAGGTCCTCCACATGATCCAGCAGTTTGACCCGCTCGGGGTCGCGGCCCGCTCACTCCCCGAATGCTTGACGATCCAAGCGATACACTTCGGGATGGACGAGTTGGTCCTTCGCGTGATCGAGAACCACCTTTCCGACCTCGAGAAGAGGCACTACCCGGCCGTCGCCAAGGCGCTCGAGTGCCCACTCGAGGAAGTCTACGACATCGCGCAGATCATCGCGGACCTCGAGCCCCGACCTGCGCGACGCTTTCAAACCGAAGAGCCTCGCTACATCATTCCGGACGTGTACGTGCACCGGGTTGGCGACGAATACTATGTCGTTGCCAACGACGATGGGATGCCGAAGCTGAAGATCAGTGGCTTCTATCGGTCCGCGATGGCCGACAACCCGAAGGCCAAGGAGTACATCCAAGACAAGCTCCGAAGTGCACAATGGCTCATTCGGAGCATCGATCAGCGCCGCAAGACCATCGTGCGGGTCACGGAGTGCATCGTCGAGAAGCAGCGCGATTTCTTCGACAAAGGCATCGAGTACCTGAAGCCCATGATCTTGCGTGACGTCGCAGAGACGGTTGGAATGCACGAAAGCACGATCTCACGGGTGACGAGCAACAAGTATGTCCACACGCCTCGGGGCACGTTCGAGCTGAAGTACTTTTTCAACAGCGCGATTCGGCGAGACCATCAGAACGACATTGCGTCGGAGAGCGTGAAACAGGCGATCAAGGGCATCATCGGGGGCGAGGACGAGAGAGCCCCATTGTCAGATCAGAGAATCGTTGAAATACTGGCGCAAGACGATATCAAGATCGCGCGCCGGACTGTCGCCAAGTATCGCGAGATGCTTGGCATCTTGAGCTCGTCGAAGCGCAAGAAGTACTTTTAGGGACTGGAGGTTCGATGCGTATTAGCTATTCATTTCGCAACATGGAGTCGTCAGAGGGCGTCAAAAACTACGCATCGGAGAAGGTCACCAAGATTCAGAAGTACATGAGAGCGCCGATTCACGCGGAGCTGACGTTCTCCATGGAGCGCCATCTCCATCGGGTCGACCTCACGTTGACGGGGGATGGGCACCAGTATGCTGGGCACGGTAGCACCGAGGACATGTACGCCACCATCGATCTCGTCATTGACAAGATCGACCGGCAGGTGCGCGACATGAAGGACACGGAGACTCATCGTCGGCGGAACAGCGGGACTTCGCTCCGCAACCCGAAGGGCTGACCGCGTTGCGCGGCCGAAGAGGGTGGGGTATCGCCTGCCCTCGATGCTTGCAGAACTCCTCCATCCCAAACGCGTGAGTATCAGCATCGCTGTTGCGGACAAGGACGCTGCGCTCCGAGCCATCTCCGGGCTTCTCGTCCTGCCCGAGCGCGCCGCCAACGAGGACACTGTCTGCGAAGTGCTGGGCGAGCGGGAACGCCTGGCAAGCACGGGAGTGGGAAGCGGGGTCGCGATTCCACACGGGCGCTTTGACGGCTTCGACGAGCTGCGCGCTGCGGTCGCTGTCTGTCCTGACGGGGTCGATTTCAGCGCCGTAGACGGGTTGCCGGTCACGATTCTCGTGGGGATCGTGGGGCCGCGCTCGATGCCGCAGCGCCATTTGGCGGCGCTTGCGGGGGTTTCACGGGTGCTTCGCGATGTCGCCATTCGGGATGCGCTGCTCGCGGCAACAGACGACGACGAGGCCTATCGACTTCTCACGAGGTCGTGACTTCGAGACACGACGGGGCCGCTGGCGTATGATGGCCGCGTGACGCTTCCCCCATCCCCTCGGCGCGCGGGCGACCTTGCCAGCATGCGTGTCGCGCGCGGTATTTCGGTCGCCAACGTTCTCGGTGAGCCGCGGCTTGGCGCCATGACTGAGATCGTGGCCGGCCATGAAGGGCTGACGCGCTCGATCGATCATCCTCGGGTCCAGAAGCCAGGCCTCGCGCTGGCAGGCCATGCTCACGGCGTCGTGCCCACACGCGTCCAAATCCTCGGCGAGACCGAGATTACGTACTTGGAGGGTATGCCGCCGGATGAGCAACTGCAGCGAGCGAACGGCCTTTTCAAGCTGGGGCTGTCGCTGGTGATCGTGACACGCGGTGTGTCCCCGCCGCGCTCGCTGCTCCAAGCCGCCCAAGAAACCGACACCCCTCTGGCGATCGCACGCCCACGGTCGAGCCGCCTCATCCAGGTAGTCCATTCGGTTCTCGATGCCCTGCTTGCGCCGTCGGAGACCCGCCACGCCGTGTTGATGGACGTGCATGGCATCGGGACGTTGTTGCTCGGCCCGAGCGGGATCGGAAAGAGCGAGTGCGCATTGTTCCTCGTCGAGCGCGGCCATCGGCTCGTGGCTGACGATCAAGTCGTGCTTTCGGTGTTGCCCTCCGAGAAGATCATTGGACGGGCGCCACCACCCCTTCGCAATCATCTCGAGCTTCGGGGTATCGGGATCATCAATGTGCGTGATCTGTTCGGTGCCAACTCCGTGCGCGCCGAAAAGACCTTGCAGCTCGTCGTGGAGCTCTGTCCTTGGGACTCGGAGGAACCCTTCGAGCGGCTGGGGCTCGATGACTCGACGCTCGAAATCATGGGGATCGAGCTACCCATGCTGCGGATTCCAGTGCGTCCTGGACGCAACATGGCGGTCATCCTCGAGGTCGCTGCTCGCAACCACATTCTCAAGGCATCGGGGCGAGATGGCGCGCAGCGGTTCATCCAAACTCTAATGAGCGAGATGCAGGATCACGACGCCGGGCACGAACCGTGAGTATTCATCCTCGGATCGTCGTCGTCACGGGGCTCTCGGGAGCCGGGAGAACCACGGCGCTGCGTGTGCTGGAGGACGCCGGTTTCTTCTGCGTAGACAATCTTCCCCCGACTCTGGCGCCCGACTTGCTCTCTTTGGCAGGTCAGGACGGGACGCTTGCACGGGTCGGGCTGGGCGTGGACGTTCGCACGGGCGCCTTCCTCAGCGGGGTCCAAGAAGCTCTCGTCGCGCTCGAAGACGCGGGGCACCGAGTCGAAGTCGTATTTCTCGATTGCGCGGACGACGTGCTGGTACGACGTTTTAGTGAAACCCGCAGGCCGCATTC
>JBATTM010000613.1:0-4293 GCA_049670545.1 Polyangiales bacterium | reverse complement strand
AGGCAGGGGCCTCGAAGGCGACTCCTGTACGCGCTGCAATGAAGCCGGCGAAGCCGCGCCGACGGGCCAGGCCGAAGCGCAAGCCGAGGCCGGCAGCTGCGGCGCCAGTGACCGAGATCAAGAAGCTCGGCGGCGATTCGCTGAGCGCGGATGAACAGAAGATGCTCGCTGATTTTGGCTCCGGCAAGAGCGGTGGCGTCGCGAAGATCGCCGTTACCGAGTCCGGGAGCACGCAAAGCAAGCGGGACCCGCTCGATAGCAAGGCGGTGAGCGCGACGGTGACTGTGAACAAGCCACGCCTTCAGCGCTGCTATGAGCGCGCCATTCGCGGCCAGCAGTCGCCCGACGCGGTAAGGATGAACGTTTCGTTGACCGTCGCAGCCTCAGGGCGTGTGGCCGACGTAGCCGTCGGCGGAAGTGGCCCAGGCGGCCTCAAGGAATGCGTCGAGGCGTCGATTCGGCGCTGGCGTTTCCCGGTCTCCTCCGAGGGTGGCCCCGCGAAGTTCCCGATCGTATTCTCGGCGAACTAGGCGCTCCCTCTTCATGGCCATCAAGCCTCTCATCGACGCGAATGTCATCGCAGCGCGAGTTTCTGAACTCGCGCACCAGATCACACGAGACTACCTCGGGAAGGAGCTCGTGATCGTTCCCGTGTTGAAGGGCAGCTTCGTGTTCGCGGCCGACCTCGTGCGCCACATCGATCTCGACGTGTCGATCGATTTCCTCCGGGTGCGGAGCTACGACGACGGAACCGAGTCGAGTGGGGTCGTCGAGATCACGACGGACTTGAGCCAATCGATTGAAGGGAAGCACGTGATTCTGGTTGAAGACATCGTCGATACCGGTCTCACAGTCGAGTACCTCACCCAGAACCTCACGACCCGCGCGCCTGCGTCACTCAAGCTCGCGTCTCTCCTTCACAAGCCCTCGCGAACTCGCAAACGCGCACAAATCGACTATCTCGGCTTCACGATCGAAGATGTGTTCGTCGTGGGTTACGGGCTCGACCACGCGCAGAAGTACCGGAACCTCCCGTACCTCGCGGTCGTGGTCGACGACTGACGACACCGAGTCAGCGGTACACCGCATCGTGGATGGCTTCTGCCGCCCGGAGCATGCCGAGCCCGGGGTCGGTGAGCAGGTCGGTGTCGATGCCCCGCACGCGTTCGTTCTCGCAGGCCGCCAGTGCGTCGAATCCAGGGTGACGGCAGAGGGCGTCTTCGCTTCTGTCGTTTGTGATGATCCACGGAGGGTCTAGATTGAGGAGCTGCTCGCTGGTGTACGCGGGCCAATCCCGAAACCCCGCCTCGGCCGCCACGTCGATGAGCCCTCCGGCGTCGAGCACGTCGTGGAAGCTGGTTCCCTCGGTTCCGCCGTACAGTCGGTCTCCGTGAATCCCAACGTAGAGGGCGCGTCGCTTCTCGGTATCGGGCACTCCTGCGGACACGCTTCGGAGGCGCCGCTCGAATTCCGAGGCCAGGACTTCACCACGTCGTGGGCGGCCGACGACGGCGGCCACGCCTCGAATGTTGGGAAGGAGGGTGTCGAGTCCTCGCATCTCGCCGAGATTGAAGACGACCAAGCCGGCCTCCTTCATGCGCTCGACCTGGCGCACGTCGACGAACCCGTTGATGAAGACGAGGTCCGGACGCATCTCGATGATCGCTTCGAGATCGTCCGCTCTGCCGATTCCGGCCTTCCCCTCATAGCGCCACGCGTCGTCCGGCCCGCGTTGTGAGTGTCGACTCACCGCGATCAGGCGGCTCGGATCCAGGATGCGAATCAGTACCTGATCGGCGATTGTGCTGGCGCTCGCAATCCTCGAGTACGCTCTTGCCGGGACGCGAGCGCCGTCTGCATCGACGACGAATCCCTGCAACTCGCTTTCGGCCCCCGCACTCGGCACCGACGATCGTAGGGAGAGGTTCCACGTCATCCACATGCTGGCACCGACGGCAACGAGCAGCAGTGTCGCGTTCCAGAGGCTCACGCGACTCACGTCATGCCTCGGTCTCATCTGGGTCTTCTTGCTCGAAGCCGATTCGCGCGTTTTCAACCAGCTCGACCCCGTAGACGCGTCGCACGGGATCGGGGCTGACGACGTCGCGGGTCGCCCCCCGTTCGATGACGCGGCCCTCTTGAAGGAGAAGAGCGCGGTCCGTCGTGCTGCGTGCATCCGCAAGGTCGTGCACGACGACGAGGAGTGTGTGCCCGTCGTCCGCGAGGCTGCGAATGAGCCTGAGGACCGCCAGCCCTTCCCCGACATCGAGGGCAGCAGTCGGTTCATCGAGAAGCAACACCGGCGCGTCGGAAGCAAGCGCACGGGCGAGCAGGACACGCTGCTGCTCGCCGACGGAGAGCTGTGTGAAGATCCGTTCGCGCAAGGTGTCGGCGTGCGCGGTGTGAAGCGCGCGTTCGATGGCGTCATGGCACGCGCCTGACATTCCCCCGAAACCCCCTGCGTGTACGTAGCGTCCGAGCGCGACCACCTCCTCGACCGAGAGGGCCGAACGGAGAAGGCTCCGCTGCGGTACGTACGCCACTCGCTTTGCGCGGGCGCGGGGACGCAACGAAGACACTTCCTCTCCCGCGATCCGGACGCTCCCGCGGTAGGGCAGAAGACCCGCAATCGCCTTGAGGAATGTGCTCTTTCCGGCACCGTTGGGTCCGAGGAGCGCGACGACCTCGCCAGGCTCTGCCCGGAGAGACGCCGCGTGCAAGACCGTCCGTCGATCGAGCTCGACCGAGACCTGGTCTGCGTCGACCGAAGCGCCTTCCCCACTACGCATACGCGTGCTCCTTGCGAAGGCGGATGAGAAGGATGAGGAACAGCGGTGCGCCGATCAGTCCCGTAACGACGCCGAGCGGCACCTCGCTGCGGGAAGGGATCACACGCGCGATGACGTCGCAGGCGACGAGAAACACGCCTCCCGCCACAGCCGCGGCGGGGATGAGCCGTTGGTGTTTGGTGCCTGCGTAGGGGCGAAGCATGTGTGGGACCACCAACCCGACGAAGCCGACGTTTCCGCCCACCGACACCGCGCCGGCCACGAGCACGCTGACCCAGGTTGCCGCCCACCAGCGAATCTGAGACACGTTCGCGCCCATGGATTGCGCTTCGTCTTCGCCGCTCAAGAGAAGGTCGAGCGATCGCCCCCAGAGCCAACAAGCGACGAGCCCGGCGATGATGAGGGGTACCGCGAACACGAGTTGTCTCGGGCCTGCGCCGCTCACCGATCCGAGCGAGAACGCGACGACCGCCCGCCCGAGCTCCCAGGTTTCTTGCGCCATGCTGATCACGAACGCGCTCATACTCAAGAAGAGGGCGGACAAGACGAAACCCGTGAGGAGCAGAGCAAGCAGATCCTGCGTGACACGGAGGAACACGAGAAGGATTGCCAGCGATACGAGTGCGCCGACGAAACAACCAAGCGGCAAGATCATCTCCGGCACGATCACGGACGAGCCGACACCGGCGACCGTGAACGCGAACAGCGCGAGCTGACCGCCGAGGCTCGCCCCGGCGGTGGTTCCAAGAACCGATGGGCTTGCGAGCGGATTGCGAAACAATCCCTGCACGACGACACCCCCGACGGCCAATGCGGCGCCCGCGAGAAACGCCGCGGCGAGGCGGTATCCGCGGAGCGCGAGGAACGTATCGCGAAGTTCGCTGTTGCTCAGGTCGCCCGCTCCCACCAGCACCGCCAACGCGCCGGTGATGAGCACCAACGTGAACAGGGCAGGGTACAGAAGCCGACTCATCGCGCGTCCTTACCATGACCTCGGGGGTGGATCGAAGGTCTGTCTTCGATGCCGATTGACGGTTCTTGGGCGATCGGTCATGGTCGCGGACGTTGGGATAGGGAAGTCGGTGAGACGCCGGCGCGGACCCGCCACGGTATGTGACTGAACGTTCTGTCGTAGTGCCACTGAGCGAAAGCTCGGGAAGGCGACGGGGCCTGGGGTCACGAGCCCGGAAACCTGCTCGACGCCAAATCGTGCCTATCACCTCGGGGATGGTGAGAGCCGCGCCGGGCTCCGTGGTGAGAGTTCCTGCTCGTCTTTCCGTTTCCGTTTTGGGAAGTTGGATTGAGACCGAGCACTGCGGAGACCGTGACCCCGGACGAGAATGCGCGCGTCGTGCGTATCTGTGTCTTCCTGATGTCGGGTCTCGCGTGCTTCGCTCCTGGCGTCGCGGGCGCGCAGTACGGCGCGACTGCACAGGTGAAGCGCGAGATCCCCTCGGGTAACGCCCTCGATCCGACCGCCGCAGGGACCGACATCGTCGTGCGG
>JBATTM010000612.1:0-3573 GCA_049670545.1 Polyangiales bacterium | reverse complement strand
CCTTTCACCATCACCTCTCCGATCCCAGGCATTCGAAACAAATGAAGCGGGAGCGGCAACTTGACCTTCTCAGGGGGCCGATGTGCAGCGGTATTCAGAATGCACAGAGCCGCGATGCGCTCCGGGTGGCGCGTCGCCCAGTAGAAACCGAGTGCGCCCCCCCAGTCTTGTGACACCAGCGTCGCGTCGTGAAGGTCGAGTGACTCCAGCAGCGATTCGAGGCGCTGTCCGTGTCGCGGCACCTGATACAGAGTAGGCTGATCCGGTTTGTCAGACCGTCCGAACCCAAGGTGGTCAGGAACGATGCACCGGTAGCCCGCTCCCACCAAGGCCGGGATGAAGTTGCGATACAGGTACCCCCATGTCGGGTTGCCATGCACCATCACGACAGGCTTGCCGTCGCGCGGGCCTTCGTCGACGTAGTGCATGCGCCCATCGGGAGAGTCGAACCAGCGCGGCTCGAACGGCCATGTCCCTCCGAAAGTCCAGTCCGTTGCCTCCATCGTTCCTCCTCGGGTTGACCACCGCGCTGGATCATGGGGATAGGTCCCTCGGCGTCAACCGACTCCTGCAAGAGGTCGTTTCCCCACAGAACGGCCACAGACTGGAGAGGGTCCGGCAAGCCTGACACACTTGAGATGCACCGAGCTCATGGATTCGAATCTTCACACCTTCATCGTGTCCGACATGCACCTGTCGGAGGCCCAAAGGCCCGATCCCAATCGGCCGCTGTGGATGGCCTACAAGCGCGAGGAATTCTTCATCGATGACGACTTCGCACGGTTCCTCGAGTACGCCGTTCGCGAGTCCGAAGGCCCAATCGAGCTGATTCTAAACGGAGACATCTTCGATTTCGACAGTGTCACCGCCGTTCCCGAAGACGATCGCTACGTCGATTGGCTCGAGCGACATCGTGGCCTCGGAAGTGAAGAGTGGAAGAGCGAGTTCAAGATGAAGGTGATCATCGAAGATCACCCTCGTTGGTTTGAAGCACTCGGGGCTTTCATTCGCGATGGGCACCGGGCGATCTTCGTCATTGGCAACCACGATCTCGAGCTCCACTGGCCAGGCGTGCAACGCCTGATTTGTGAAGCGCTCGGTGTCGATGTGCCGCTGGGGCTCATGGAAGAGGGTGCTCGCAACCCGAAGGAAGCCACGGTGCATGAATCGAGTGAGCGGCTCCACACCCAGGACCCGGTCGTCTTTTGCAACTGGTTCTATCTGAGCGGCGACGATACCTATGTGAGTCACGGTCACCAGTACGATCCCAACTGCGTCGTTCCCGATCCAATCGATCCTCTGATCGAGGTACACGGGCAGCCCCGCGTTCGGATCCCGTTTGGTGACTTGGCGTCGCGCTACATGATCAATGGCATGGGGTACTTCAACCCGCATCAATCCGAGAACTACATCATGAGCGGGATGGCTTACGTGCGGTTCTTCTACAAGTACATGCTCCGTACCCAGCCCCTATTGTTGTGGACTTGGCTGTGGGGTGCGTACGCCACGCTCTGGATCTCACTTCGCACGCATTGGGTCCAAGCGATGCGTGACCCCTTGCTGGTAGACGACAAGGTGAGATCGATTGCGATGCGTTCGCGTGCCACGCCGTCCATGGTGCGCAAGCTCAATGCAGTCCACGTTCCGTCGGCCACGAACAACCCGTTTCGTATCGCCCGCGAACTCTGGCTCGATCGCGCGTTCCTGCTGTTGGTCGTGCTGTTCCTCGCGTGGCAGGTCGTACTGCACATCAATATTGCGTGGCCGATCAGCCCCCTTTGGATCTTCGTTCCGCTCGGCCTCTTCATGCTCCCGTACGTCGCGTACGCGTCTTCCGTGAAGCCGACCGTCTTCGACACGCCTCTTCTCAACGAGGAGCGTGCTGAGCTCATCCACAAGATCACTGGGATGCGGCGAGTCGTGTTCGGGCACACCCACCAGCCCAAGTGTGAGCAAGTTGGCCCGGTTTCTTTCTACAATGGCGGCTTTTGGTCCCAGGCGTTCGCAGATCCCGAGTGCACCGTCCGACTCGGCGCCCAAACGTTCGTTCGGATCCAACCGCGCCCCGATGGTCAAGGTCGGGTTGCCGAGCTCTGTGAATGGAAAGCTGCGTCCGACAAGCCGTGTCGCTGTCTTTGCAGCGACCCGACCGACATCAAAGGAGTCAGAGCCGCCTAGCCGTCGCTTGCGCGGCGAGGCCAACGATGATGACGGAGAGATGGCCAGTGACGACGGGAGACGGCCATGCGTTCGAACTGATCGTCGGCATGCCCGCAGAACCGAAAGCTGTGTACGTCTTCGTGGCCGCGTTGGGCGTTGAAGCGAGCTACTACACAGCTTTCGCAGAGGCGATGGGAGAGAAGGGCATCGCTGTCGCTCTATGTGACCTCCGCGGGAACGGAACCAGCAATCTACGTCCGAGGCGGGGCGTCGATTTCGGATACCGTGAAGTCGTCGAGGAAGACATTCCAGCGGCCGTGTCGGTGGTCCGTTCGCGCCTGCCCGGGGTCCCGCTGTACGTTGGGGGGCATAGCCTTGGGGGTCAGCTCATGATGCTGCACGTGGCCGCGACGCGGCCAGAGATCACCGCCGTCGTGTTGGTCGCTTGCGCGATTCCCTACAACCGAAATTGGAGCGGCGCGACGCGTGGTTTCATTCTGTTCGCGACGCGCATGTTCCCGATCGTGGGCGCACTGATGGGCTACGTCCCAGGCAAGCGGCTCGGTTTCGGTGGTTTGCGTGAGGCGAAAACGCTCATGCGCGACTGGTCACACAATGCGCGCACTGCACGCTACGAGCCGATCGGAAGCGAGGTCGACTACGAAGAGGCATTGCGAACTCTCGAAACAAGTCTTCTCACCGTCAATATCGCGGGCGACGAAATGGGGCCAGCGCACGCCGTGGACTTCATCTTCGAGAAGGTCCCGGGCGCGCGCGGTGAGCGCATCGAAGCGCGGCTCTCCACCCCCAAGCCGGGCGCCCACGTTCGCTGGGCACGCGATTCGGATGAGGTCGTGAAAGCGATCGACACGTGGGTCGAGAAAAAGTGCCGGGAATGTAACAAGAGGGGCCGGGCCTCCCCTGGTCCTGCCCAACCCTGTGCGATATCGTCGCGCGACGATGCGAACACTGTCGGGTCTGCTTGGGTTGAGTTTGTTGCTGGGTGCGTCCGCGTGTGGGGAGGCGCGATTCCCCGGGATGGCTGGCAATGACAGCACCCTGGTTGGAGGACCCTGCATGGATTCCGACGACTGCGAGTTTCGCCTTTGCCAGATGGGCGATGATTTCCCGGGTGGCATATGCACGCTCTCTTGCGGAAACGACAACGACTGCCCGAGTGGGTCATCGTGCGCGGGGCTCTTGATCGGATGGGTCTGCCTCGTGGATTGCAACACAACGGAGGACTGCCGAGAGCAGTGGAGCTGCGAGACCGTGTCGCGCCCCTCGAGCGGTGATGTCGAGCCTGGGTCGTTCCAGGGCTGCATCGGCCCACCACTCGAACCCTGATCGTCGCGGACTTTCGCCGCGATCACGCCGACGGCTGTGACGGGGGCTCGCGGCGATCACCTTCGC
>JBATTM010000611.1:0-3841 GCA_049670545.1 Polyangiales bacterium | reverse complement strand
GATCCGGCGGGACCGCTGCAACTGGCGGTCAGGGCGGCACACCCACCCCCGACACTGGGGGTTGCGGCTGTCACGTCAACCAACCCCCAAGCCAGTTTTCCACAACCTTCCTAGCCAGCATCTTCTGCCTCATTGCGATCCGACGATTGTCTCGAGGACGCTAGCGGTATTTCGCGAGCGCAACTCGGGTCCGACCGCCTTGCCTCTGGACCCAGACGGCTTTGCCGGATCCTGGGAATTCGCCTACCGCATGCCCAACGACGGGGACCCGGATAGCGCTCGGCTCGTCACGGTCACGGCGGACGAGCGGGCGACCCCACGTTCGGCGATCGCGTCGCCGTCATGGCCCGCCTTCTGCCGTAACCCACCAGGGGAAGGGCTGAAGTTTCTGAGTTTCCGTCGACGCCTCGGGCCCCACGCTGCATCCGCCGCTGTTCGTGCAGATAGTAGATTCAAACGCCCTCTCCGCGCGACGCGTCACGAGACACAACATCTAGTACCGCGAAATCCGGCGCTCTGTAGCGCCGCTTGCCGCAACGCGGCGCGACCCGTAGGTTTCGGATGTCCGGGCAACTACTCCTCAGAATGAACCGTTTTCCGCGGATCCGAATTGGAGGTTGTGATGCGTTTCTTGTTTGCCCTGAACTGTGCCTTTGTGCTCGCCGTCGTTGGATGTGGGGGGACGACTGACGCAGCCGGCGGTGGCGGCAGCGGGGGCACGGGAGGTGTCCAGGGCACGCCGCTGCCCGTCACGCTCTGCGACGGAAGCGACGAGATCCGCTACGTGGGCAGGTTCACGCTCTCCGATGGTCCGCCGTTCCCCGGGAACGGCTTCGTCAGCGCGTATGGGCAGAACTTCGCGGCCGTCGATGGGCGCTGCCGTTTCTGGTTGCTCGACGCGTTCGATGCGCCAGGCGCTGTGTTGTCGGGCTCGGTCGATGAGGGCGCGGCAGCGATGATCGAAGAGCTCCTTTTCGGATTCAACCTGCTGGTTGGCACGCACTCGTACTCGAGTTCCTCGTTTGACGCGGTCGTCACGCTGTACACACCGGACGGCATCGCGATCCGACCTAACGCCGCCGACATCGGGTCGGAAGCGGCAGCGGTCAGGATCGAGCGACTTCAGGGGGAGCTGCACGGGATGCTCTGGGAGCGGGGCACACGCGTGAACGGGCCTCTCGAGTATGTGCTCAACCCGGAGCGAGACGAAGATGTTCTCGACGAGTGCTTCGGTAGCCAATCCGTTTCGTGGCCGCTCGAGGACAGCATCGAATCGTTTCTCACGGAACCGGGCGCCGTCGGCGAAGTCGAGGGAGACACGGCATCAGAACTCCGCGACCTCGCGGACCGCTACCGCGAGGGGTTCGAGGGCCAGGGCATCTTCTCCACGTGCGGCGTCATGGTCGCCGTGGCGGGCCCTGACGACACTCCCTACCGCTTGTTCATGCGCGACCTAGTGCCTCCCGAGGTCGTCACCGCAGAGGGCGTGCTCACGGATTGACCTGGCAGCGGCGTGGCGCGGGATAGTTTCGTCGGCGGCGGTCAGGAGATCGGTGTTAGAAGGATTCCGTGGTGGTCGAGTACCAGCTCGTGCGAAAGCGCAAGTAGGATCGACTACGTCGGGTCGAGCACGCGGCCCGCGAAAAGCGTGGCGCCGGTTGGGCGGTCGACGATGGCGAAAATGAACGGACGATCGACCGTGAGGGTCGCTCGGGGTGGTGCCGAATCGACCCCGAACACCACTGCGGTCGCTGCCGCGGCCTCGGTTCCGCGCTCGTCGACTGCGACGAACGCTTCATGCACGACGTCTTGAATAAACAGCTGCGCGGCGTCTGTGATACCGGAAAAATCGGCGACACCGCCGGGCATGAAGGCGTCGACCATCCCGAGCGATTGCAGCGGGGCCTTCGCAGGAACCTGCGAACGAAACGAAAACTTCGGGAACGCCAACTCGACCTCGAAGAACCCGAGACTGGCGACGATCTCGCGAACACGTACCCCTGACAGCCCCGCCTCGATGCGTCCGAACTGCCCCTCGTCAGGCACGATGACCAGCATTGCGAGGGCGCCGCCGTCGTAGGGGAGCAACCCCGCTTCGAACCCGTCGCCATCGACGTAGCTGGTTTCGATGAACTGCTTCATCGTCGGTACGGGACCCTCACTCCCATCGAGCCGATGAAACGGTTGGTCTTCGGTATTCGCCTCGTCGAAGGGCTTTACCCATGACGCCGTGAAATAGATGGCGTTGACCAAAACGAGGCGGGTGCCCATCGTGATCAAGCCGGGGGGTATCAGCTCAGGAATCCGGTCTTCGGTTTGGTCGGCCACCCAGTCGTTGATGGCAAGTCGCGACGGTTCGGTCTCAGTGACGAAGTCCATCAGCCGAAGCCCCACGCCGTACTGGAGGGCGAGCGTATCGAGGTAAGGGTCGGCGATGTCGAAGCCGACCTGCCCAAAAAGCGCGTTGGTGACCTCGAGCCGAAACGGGAGCGGCGCTTCTTCGCCACCGGCCTCCGCGCGGCGCATGAGCTCGAGGTCGAGCGCGTTGAGCGTGAGATGCAAGTCGCGCTGACCCGAAGTGAACCGCAGGGCGTCCGCGATCTGCGTCTCGGTGTCGCCACGAGCCCCCGCGTACGTCATTGCCAGCGCCACCGACAGGCTGTAGGGAGAGAAGAATAGGTTTTCGCCGGGCTGGATCGCCTCTTGATAGAAACTCCACGCGAAGTCGGTCTGGTCTTGGCCAAGCCGCTCAATGCCCGCCGCGGACACGTCGGGTGATGTGTCGCGCGCGAGAGACGACTTCGCCAGCTCTCCCGGCGCCGCGTCGAAGCCCGGATCGGTGGGGCCCGCCGTCGAAGCGGACGAACACGCCGTCACGAGGAATATGGAAAGAAGAACCGATGCGCGAAGTATCGTCATTGCGTCTCAGAGTTAAGCACGTCTCGTACCAATGCTGCTACGTGGCAAAAACAATACCAAATGGGGCCGCGCCGGTTCGCGACACTGCATTCGGTGCATGGGAGGCACACACTGGCACAAGGTGGTGCGCGACCCACTTCCCGCGAACGAAGCTATGCATCAAACGCGGAGTGTAGCGCAGAGATCGATCGCGAGGATGAGGGCTGCCAATTCAGCGTATCGGACGTTCGGCCGGGGATGAGCGCGCCGGCGACCAAGATGACGGCCACGGCCACGAAGAGGCCTCGCATGGGTTCCGGGAAACTAAGAAACTTCAGCCCGTCCCCATGTCGGGATCAGTTGTCTGTGCAGGGCATCGTCCACGCTGGTTGTTCGCTCTTGAACGCGTCGAACGCATCTTGCACGCTCTGACGGAAGGCTTCATCGCCCGGAAAACCCACAGTCACCTCGCGTACCTCCAACTCGGGGTCCGCGATGACGAATGTCGGAAGCGACGAACCCAGCATCGTCCCCGCAATGAACTCGGTGGCGGGCGACCCCCACGCGACCGGCGACGTGAGACCATAGGTGTCCGCCCACAATCCCGCATCCGGGAAGTTCGAAGCCTCGCCGGGGGTCGGACCTTCGATCAGCAAGTGAATGGGCCACGAGACCGCATCGATGAAGTCGTCGAGCGCAACCTTGCTCGCCTGCAAGTCCATCGCAGAAAGGCCGCTTACTGGATCCCACACGGCAGCGACGATCAACACGACCATGCGCCCGTAGAACTGCGACAGCGACACGTCGGTGTTGCCATTCTGGTCGTTGAAGATGCGAAGAGGCAACTGCTGCCCAACTGAAAACCCTTCGGGCACGCCATTCGGGTACCCTGCTGGAACTTGCCCGTTTGGCCATCCATTGGCCACGAGATCGCACATTGGGG
>JBATTM010000610.1:0-1974 GCA_049670545.1 Polyangiales bacterium | reverse complement strand
CCCACGTACGATGAGAAGGCCGACGCCGAACGGCGCGCGCGCCACGCCTGGGAGCAGCTCGACCGCGCGTAGGGCGTCGCCGCGGGTGCCGGGGATACGGGTGAGTTCGTCTTTGTCGATGGTGCGTCGGATGACTTCGCGAGGCGGGGCATCGATCACGGCGGTGGCACCGAAGCCTCCGTACCCCTTCTTCTTGGCGCTCCCGAGGCGATAGATCACTTCGGTGACCTGACCCCCCGTGACGGTCTCGGAGGCACTGAAGTCGCCGAACTCACCGCCAAAGATGTCGACGCGATAGGTGCCGGGCTCGAGGTCGGTTGCGACGAAGGTGCCATCAGAGCCCGCAACGAGCTCCCGGATCAGTTCACCGTCTTGATCGAGAATCTCGACGCCAACGCGCCCTGCGGGCTTGTCATTCTCCGCAAGCAGCACCGCACCTGAAAGCCATCCTTGATTCGTGGCGACCTCGGGGCGCTTCAACTCGAACACGTACCGATAGCGGATGCGGGCGGCGACGGGCTCCCAATCTTGGCGCGCAGGCTCGAAGAGAAACTGTCGCGCGGCCGCGAGAGCGGCGGCGTCGAATTCTTCACCACCGGACTTCGCGACCGACGCTTCGGTCACGCTGCCGTTCTTGTCGATGGTGAGGAGCAAGTCGACTTCGACTTTCTCGGGTTCGGCGTCTTCATCAGCCGCTTCAGGGCGAGTCGCCTCGACGAAGCGAATCAGTTCGGGTGGGATGACGAGTGGCTTCGTTTCGAGCTCGGGATCCTGCGCCGCTGCACCGCCGTCGGCGAGCAACCCCAAGACGACCAACACAACGGCCACACGACGCACGCGTGGAGCATACGGAAGGGCGATCGGTGGGACAAATCGTTGCGTGACGAAGACCTCCCGGAACAAACGCCCAAGGAGGACGCACACCGGAAATTTGAAGAACTGTTTGCTAGGGAGCGACTTGGATCTGGACGATCGCGATGTTGTTGCGGAGTGCCTCGAGCTGAGCGTCGGTCAACCCTTGGCGACGCTGGTACCGAATGCCGAAGACACGACCCATGAAGGGGAGCCGTGTAAGGGTTTGCTCGCTCTGGATGCGAAACTCGGGGCTGTTGGGGGGAACCAAGGTGGCAACACCTTCGCGTTCTTTCCCTCGGAGTCGCAGTGTGACCGCCGCGGGAGTCTCGAAGTTGCGCCACCATTGCTTGGTTCGTGCCTCGGATGCGAGGACCGTGATCACGCTGCCGTCCTGCTGGTACCCTACTGGAATCGTGTAGACACGACCCGAGCGTCGACCCGTCACCGTGATCAACATCAGCCCCAAGCTCAGAACCCAGTGAAACGGCGACCGAAGCACGCGGACCACGGCCCCGTTCGCTCGCGACACCGCCCGATCGACCGTCACGATTAACCCCTCACAAAAGGGGACTGTCCCCTTTTTGCAAGGGTTAAGATTGGGAGGGGTGGAGCCATTGGGGGCGTTGGGGAGGGGTGTAGTGGGTCATCCGCGTGAGGAGGGTGGTGGGATTGGTGTCGACGAGGAGGAGGTCGTTCGGGTCGCGGTGGAAGAAGGCGGCGTTGCGGGCGCGCGCAAAGAGTTCGACGATGGGTTGATAGTAGCCGTCGACGTCGAGGAGGGCGCAAGGTTTGTCGTGGATGCCGAGCTGGGTCCAGGTGAGCATCTCGAAGGTCTCTTCCCACGTGCCGAGACCGCCCGGGAGCGAGATGAAGCCGTCTGAGAGGGCGGCCATCTTGGCTTTGCGCTCGTGCATCGAAGAGACCACGTGGAGGGTGGTGAGGCTTTCGTGCACCAGCTCCTTCTTCATCAGGAGCTCCGGGATCACGCCGATCGCCTGCCCGCCGGCGTCGAGGACAGCATCGGCGATCACGCCCATCAGCCCTACTTTCGCGCCGCCGTAGACGAGTTGAATCTCACGATCGACAAGCGCGCCCGCCAGCACCACCGCCGCCTTCGCG
>JBATTM010000609.1:0-3649 GCA_049670545.1 Polyangiales bacterium | reverse complement strand
GGTTTCGAGATTGACATCGGTCATCCACGTGCACGTGGCGCCCGGGCACGGGCGGCATTGAGCCCCCGCCGCAGCCGGACACACCCCGTGCAACGGAAGCTCCGACACCACATTGCCCTCGGCGTCTTCGGCCCACGCCACAACCCAAAACAGGTAGTCCCCAGGAGTCGCGCCCGTTGTGTCCCACACCGCATGAGTGCCGACCCAGTTGTATACTGCATCCCCTACATCGCACGAGTCAGCGGCCATGTAGGGGAAGGCACCGATAGGACTCACGGCGAGCGTTTCGTCGTTGATGAGAAAGCTCGGCTCAGGCTGCCCGTTGCTCATCATTCTCGTTTGGTTCGTGGAGTCCCACGCTTGACCGTAGATCTGCACTTTGACGTTCTCGACCCCGGCTTGTGCCATTGACAGCAGGCTCTGGTTGTAGATGCGCACGCTCAGAAGCGCGTCGTCACCTTGGATGATCGCGTCGGCATCGCCCGGCGTCGACGGCAAGCCGTTGACGAAGTCGACGCACGTGCCGTTGAAGCACGATTGGGTCGTCGTGCAGTCTGACTCGAGAGTGCACGAAACGCACTTACCGTCGGTGCAGGTCTTCCCCGTCACACAGTCGGATTGGGTGGTGCAGGAGGCGGCCGGCGGCGCGGGCGAAAAGAAAAAGCCCCGCATCTGAAAATAGAGTTGATTCGTCCCAAAGAGATCGTCGAATGTGGTATCGATCGCGTTGAATTTGGCGCATTGCAGCTTCTGCGAGCCGCCGTTGTCCAAGCACTGCGTGACCTGTTCGCTACCCTCACCAGGTTGGTTGCCGCCTTGCGAAGTGGAGACGGTCAGCGGGAGGGCCACTGCCACATCGATGTTCTTGGCGTAGAACTCGGACTTTGTTTCATCCAACCACCAGGCGCTGCTCTGGCTATCCAAGCCGGCGGCGTAGGCCACAGACACGAATCCGTTGCGCACGTCGACCTCGGATTGCTCAATGCCCTCGAAAGGATCGCTCGAAAAGTCGGCGGCCGCTGCTGTCGCGAAGCTCGACACCTGGCCGTACACGAGCATCTGAGCGCTGTAGTTGAGCTCAGGGCTGTCCCAGAAGAGCTGATTGCTCCACTGGGAGGTGACGCCTGTGCTCCCGGACGTCTGCGTCGTGGCGGTGTGGAGGTTGACCGTGTCTCGGTTGTACTGTTGGGTGGCGCTTAAGGTGTCCTTGACCCCCGATTTGTCCGGCTTCGACACGCATCCCGTGCCAACCGTAAGAGACACGCTGCTCTTCTCCTCTAGCGAGCGCGAGTGCGCGGTCATGGTGGTCGCGCCGGACATGCTTTGCCAGTCCAACGAAGTCGTCTGGCTGGTTCCGACGAACGACTCTGCGCCCATGACGGGATTATCGAGCGCCGCGCTCGCCGAAAGCCCCCCCGCCAAAGATGCGCAGTTGGTGGGGTAACTGAGCATGCTGCCCCGTGACCAAATCGGCTGATACCATTCTTGCCCCGCAGCGGTCGTCTCAATCACCTTGGGTTGGTCGGGCGCGGTGAGGACATAGTACTGCAAGCCTTCGCTCTGGCCCGGCGCTGTCATGCACCCGTTGTTCCCGCCGCTCGGCGAGCACGTTTGCCCCAGCATCGGATACCGGTACGTGTTCTTGGTCTCCGTCACGTACACCAAGACATCGTCTCCCCCCGTAGTGTACGTAGTCGTCGCCGAGTAAGAGTTGTAGGAGTCGGTGGTATTGTCGGTTTTCTTGCCACCAGTGTCTGAAAATGATGCCGAGGCCGAAACGTTGGCGTACCCATCGATGCTGGTGAACGGAATGCCGGCCCCGGTTTGGGCTGTGAACGAATCACTGATCGAGCCGCCCGAAGACCATGAAGCCTGGTGGCTGGTCTCGGTCATCGACGACGACCCGCTTTGTTCGACGAACGTGGTCGAGAGCTGCGCGTTCCCGCTGCCGATCGCCAGCGAGAAATTCATGGTGCACGACGTTTCATCGGTCACGGGGCATGCCTGCGTGTCGCACTCGCTCACGCTGAGCCACGACGGGGCGGCGGCTCCCGAAGTCGTGCAGCTCCCGACGGGAAAGGTGTTCTCGTCGAAGTTCGAGACGAGAAGCCTATCGACGTGAAAGGGCGGCGAAGCAACCACCAACTCCGGTCGGATCACCGTCTGCCGCGTGACGATCGGATCGCCTAAGCGAATACCACGTCCTTGGAAGTCGCCGGAGAGCACCCTGGCCCCGGCAACAACGTTGGCGTCAGACGCGGTGGGTGGAGAAAGCGCATCAATCACCGTTCTCGTCGGATCACTCACGCCGAACTCAACCTCCCCCGTCTGCGAAACGATGTCTGTGACGTTGAGGATGTCTATGAACGTGGTGTCATTGGTGATATCTGTAAGCGCAAAACCCGTGGCAATCTGGAGATTGAAGTTCGTGAGAGGGCATTCGATCGGTTGGCCCATCGAATTTGTGCATTCCGCAATCGGAACCCCGAAGTGACCGAGCGCGAGGCCGAACTGCGAAAGGACTCCCGCAGTATTGATCGTTTGAAAGCCTGTACTGGCCGTGGCTAGTCCATCGATGCTCGGATTCCACCACACAATGCCACGCTGAGCACCTGATTGGGGGGGTACACAACCGGCGCCTACGCACGACGGGCCTGCAGCGTACGAGTAGGCGGCCTGCTCCTCCAAGAGGACCGGATTCTCCACTGGGTTCCCACTCGAATCTGCTAGTCCCGCGGGAAAGATGCTGCCGGCATCGACGTGCAGAAAGGTTTCGTCGATCGAATCATTGAACGTGCCACCCACCGATAGACTGATCAGCTCCAAAGGCGTGCCCTGCTGCTTGGGTGCAAGTGTCTCAAAGCTATAGAGTGTTGCGTCGGCAATAGCGTCCCCGGCAGAGCGCCGCGTGGTGAAGACCATGACCTGGTCCTGCCCCACGTTCATGAAATCACCGATCGCAAGGGCCACCCCTTTTCCGAGCCCAGAGACTAGAGTCATCGATGACGTAGCGGGAGCCACGATTTCGTCGGACGCCCCGGCACAGGCGCCGGCCGCCGAGAACGGGCAAACCGTGCCCCAAGTCAACTCGCAAGGCTCCCCGAGCGGACACGTTGCCCCGAAGACTTCGAGGAAACCGTCGCCATCGACATCGCCAGACACGACCGACTCGGTCCCGAGCGTTGCCGTGCCAAAGGAGGTCACCGTCAGTCCGGCGCTCGGGTCGTCGATGTCCGTCGCAGTAGCGAGGGACCAGGCGGTTCCGTCCAACGAAAACAAGATGTCGTCGAGGCCATCTTGGTTGAAATCATCGACGATCAGCGGATTCAGCGAGCCGACTGTCAGCTGAGGTGCGTCGATCATTTGGGCGCCGAAAAGTGTTCTAAAGCTGCCATCGCCGCCGCTCACGTCGCCGTCGAAGACAAGGGCCTCCAGAGCTGTCGTACTCCCGGCGGTCCCGGGGCCCCGCAGGGTGACGACTGCATCCTGTGTGATGTTGAAGAAGCGACCGGACCCGGAAGGCAGCTGCGGGGCCGCGAAGGCAGTGGGTATCCCCGAAGGATCGAGCATGTCAACCGGCCCCTGCGGGGCACCATTTAAGATCGAGCCGCCCGAGGCGGGAAGGCCCACAACTCGAGGGAACCAGTTG
>JBATTM010000608.1:0-3222 GCA_049670545.1 Polyangiales bacterium | reverse complement strand
AGGGGGGGACGTGCCAGGACCTCCTCTTCGACACGCAGGAGTTCTGTGCCGCGAACGGCGGCATGTACTTCGGGCCGGGCGGCCTCGTCGACAACCCCAATGCAGATGGGTCGACCCCGAACGGCGCCTGGTTCGATTGCTGCCACGTGCTCAGTCCGAACGACGCGGAAGACTTTCCCGATGAATACCCCCTTCCAAATGGCCTAGGGTTGCCCGTCGATGCGCAGGGTAGGCGCCCCTCGCTTTCCCCGACCGAACAGCGTGCCGCCTACAACGGTGACTTCAAGCTCATCGAGAGGGTCTTCCCCGATTGCTCGCTGCCGCTTACGGCCGACGACATCATGGAGAAGATCGACAACTCCAAGGTATTTCCACCGTACCAATCGATCACGGCGCACAGCTTCTACCTGCTCGATACGCCCGAGATGATCGACAAGATTCCCGAGGAGATCTGCCGGCTGACGGACGTCGCGCTCCTCGAGCAGGAGCCGGAGCCGCTCCTCTGTCGCAACGAGGCGGGTACGGATAACTGTGCGAATGCTCCGGCTTGTCTGACCGTGCCGGTCTTGATTCCAGGAGCAGACAGCCAGCCGAGTCAAACGTTGAGGAACAACTACGACGCCTTGCTAGGAACCTTGCATGGTGTCGAGGAATCGAAGTTGGAGTGCCTCGGCGACGGCAACCTGGACAAGCGCGTCACCCAGCTCGACGTGGATGGGGTCGACGCCTTCCGTGGCTTTGGGAAGAGTTACTACGACTTCAATCGCGATGGTTTCACCGGGCCCATCGACCGAGAGATCGCGTTGGCGAACCTTGGCACGGATTGCCTCGACGCATGCTACCCGGCCGGGTCGTGCGGGGAAAGGGTGGCGTGCCGGCGTGCCGATTTGAACCAAGACAATCTCGTCAACAAGAAAGACGTAAAGATCCTCAACCAGAGTCGTGGTCCATGCGACGTCGATCTCGCGTCGGAGGCGCACCTCTGCAACGCAGATCTCAACGGAGACGGCCTCATCAACAATCGCGATCTTCGGCTCCTCAATGACTGGCGTACAAGGCTAGACGGGCAAGCCTGCCCGATCACCGTCCACGCGGTCACCGAAGTGGACGTCGACTGCGAAGACTGCACCCCAGAGAAGCAAGCCGAAAAGGAACGCGAGGCGATCGTGGGGGCCAACGTGCAGAACATCCAGGGGGCCCTGGACGAAGGGGTGCTGCTCGGAAACGGGCGCGTTCGCTTGGTCGGCGAGTTCGATCTAGGTGGAGGCTACTGCAACGGGTGTATCCGGATTCGCGGCCCCGTCATCGTCCAAGGCACGGGCGATCCGTCCGGTGATGCAACACCCAAGAAGCGCGACGTGACCATCATCAACGCAGGAAACCCCGACGAGAAGAACATCTCGCTGACCCCCTTCACCATCGACTGGGACATCGACTATTTCGACACTCCCCTGATCGTCGAGAAGCTCTGGTTCAATGGCGGTTTCCCGAGCGCGATCATCATGGAACAGACGCGGGGAACCGTGAAGCTGCTCAACAACCGTGTCACCGGGCTCTCCCAGATCGGTGAGGTGTCCGACAACCCCGACGCGCTCTTCCCATTCCGGTTCGGAATGGCGGGTGCGGGGTTCGGTCCGCTGAGCGGGCAGTTCCACGGAAAGTTCCATGCAGTGGGCAACTATATCCACAACCCGATTCGGAACTTCTCGCAGGGTGACGACAACGGTGTGGCGATTTCGGCGACGAACTTCGACTTCGTCGAGATCAGTCACAACACCCTCATCACGCGCGGCGAAGCCGTGGAGATCGAGAACAACATCGCGCCAGGTGGACGCATCGAGGTGATCGGCAACAAGATCCGCACGAACGCCGCGATCTCCAACTTCGCCAAGTGGACGTTCATGCCGCCTCCGGAAACGGGATGGCCGTATCCCACGGGAGAATCGGGCGGGCATCCGGCCTGCATCAAGGTCACTGGCGGCGACGTGGCACAGCTGATCGTCGAGGACAACGATGTCGAAACGAGCAACTACCCATCCGTCGTTTGCATCATGGTCGGACTCTCCAACGACGACAGCAGAACCGTCATTCGCAACAACCGCTGCTCGATGGATGGCTCGTTCGCAGGCATTCTCGCGGGGTGGGCAGGTGAGATTCCGTTCTTTCCGCCGTTCTTCCTCCACAATGCGCTCGTCGAGAAGAACGTTTTCGAGGGGACTCCGCGATTCGGGATCATCTTTACCGACTGGACGTTCGACGGTCCCGGCCCGAATGATGCCAATGCCCTCATCAACACCGGCAACCACAACCTTTTCCGCTGGAACGACATGAGTCGTTTGCATGCCACCGACGCCTCGCTCGTATTCTGGGACCACACGTCGGAGAACGTTTTCTTTGGGAACCCCAATGGGACCGTCATCAACACCGGCACCAACAACGTCATCAAGCGTCGCAGTCCGGGTCCGCCTGAATCGTGGTGGTGGTACCTGTGGTGGCTCCTCGGCGGCGATTGAGTGGGGGCGCCTAGGCGTCGTTCATGTCGCAACGAAGCCCGGCCGTGCAATGCCCGGCCGGGCCATCGTACTCCGTTGCTTGCGTCTATTCGCAGAGGTCGAGCTGCACGTCCTCAGGAGGATCGGGGCAGTTCGAGTCCAGCACGAACGTTTGAAGCTGCGCGAGACTGCCGTCACTCAGCGGGCAGTAGTTGACGCCGAGGTAGATCCCATCAGCAACTTGACGAACCTCATCCCAGCATTCGGCGATCGGGTTGTCGGCGTTGGGCCGCCCGATCTCGATGTAGATGACGGGCTCGCCGTCGAAGGAGCTGTCTTCGGTACGGTAGATCTCGTGGTAGATGACGGGGAAGTCGCAGACCAGACGGTCCTTCGCGAGCAATCTCCCGAAGCGCTTGTACACCGTCTTTCCGATCCAGAACTGCTGCATGTAGGCAGTGAATGCTTCTTGGTCCGCCGGGTCGGGCAAGTCACCGAACAGAGTTCCCAAGAGCCCGCTGTCCGCGACCCCTCCAAGGGCGCCGTCGCTGAACTGGTCATTGAACCACGCCAAGAACTCCTCGGGGTCATGCAGGAAGGGGGTGCCGCCGTAGGTGCCCGGTGCGGGAAGATCGCCGGCCTCGAGCTCACCGAAGAGCTCCATCCGCCCCTCCTCACCCATCTGAATGATGTCGGTGACCACCTGGCTCGGGCATTCGGCAGGCGGGTT
>JBATTM010000607.1:0-7211 GCA_049670545.1 Polyangiales bacterium | reverse complement strand
GCCGCGTTGGCCGCGTACGACAGGCCACCCGCCTCGCCGCCTGTAGCAAGCGAACGGACGAATAGACCCTCGTCACCCGGATCGAAACTCATGCGCGCGCGGTCTCCGAGCAGAGACCCGCCCGAATGTACGCTCGAAGGGTCGACCGCCACCACGCCGACCGTACGCCCCCGACTTCGCAACGAACGAGCGAGCGCCGCCGTGAGGGTGCTCTTGCCGACCCCTGGGGGTCCGGTGAGGCCGACGCGGTGCCCGCCCACGGCCTTGGGGGCTTCCTTGAGGCTCAGAAGGAGCGCACCCACCCGGTCGAGCGCTGCGCTCCGGCGGTCTTCCACGAGGTTGAGCGCGCGTGACACGGCCGGCTTGTGTGCGTTCATCACGAGACTGGCCTCATCTGCCGCGTCACTCGGCGGCATGCTGCCGATCGACCAGATCAATCAAGTCGCTCATGATGTGGTCGAGTTCGAAGTGCTTGGGTGTGTACACTGCCGCTACGCCTTGGCTACGCAGTCGTTCGGCGTCCGCTTCGGGAATGATCCCGCCAACGACGACGGGCACATCTGACAGACCCGCGTCGCGCAACCGGTCGACCACCTCGGGAACCAGTGCGAGGTGCGACCCGCTCAGAATGCTCAACCCGATCAGGTGCACGCCCTCTTCGAGCGCGGACGCTACGATTTGTTCGGGGGAGACACGAATGCCTTCGTAGACGACGTCGAAGCCGACGTCTCTCGCCTTGATCGCGATCTGCTCAGCGCCGTTCGAGTGGCCGTCGAGCCCGGGCTTTCCGACGAGCAGTTTCGGCCGCCGACCCATGCGAGCCTCCAGATCGTGTAGTCGCTTGCGCAGCCCTTCGACGAATGCCGCGCCTGCTCCAGCTCCGCTGGTCATTACCGTAGCGCCAGCGACACCAGTCGGCGCCCGGTACTCGCCCCAGACAGCCCGGAGCGCATGAGCCCATTCGCCCGTCGTGACCCCTGTATGGGCGGCAGCAATCGATGCGGGTATGATGTTCTCGTCGGATCGAGCCACCCTTTGCAGCTCGGCAATGGCCTTCGACGTGGCCTCGGCGTCGCGTTCAGAACGCCATCGCGCGAGCGCCTCGATCTGCTTCGCTTCTACGGCCGGGTCGACGGTGAGGATTGCGTCATCGAGGTTCTCCGTGAGCGGGGAGGGTGCACCCTCGGTGAACTTGTTGACGCCGACGACGATCTGTTCGCCGTTCTCGATCGCTCGAAGCCGTGAGGCATTCGATTCGACCAGTTTTTGTTTGATGTAGCCGCTCTCCACGGCCTCCACAGCACCGCCTCGACTCAGGACTTCTTGTACTTCGGTCCATGCCGATTCGACCAGTCGCTGTGTCTCTGCTTCGACGACTTTGCTGCCATTGAAGAGGTCGGGATATTCGAGGAGGTCGCTCTCATACGCCAGAATCTGCTGGGCCCGCAGTGACCACTGCTGATCCCAGGGTCGCGGAAGACCCAGGGCTTCGTTCCATGCGGGGAGCTGTACGGCGCGGGCCCGCGCATCTTTGCTGAGCGTCACAGCGAGCATCTCGAGGACGATGCGAATGATGTTGTTCTCGGGCTGCTGTTCGGTGAGCCCAAGGGAGTTGACTTGAATGCCGTAGCGGAACCGCCGCTGCTTGGGATCGGTGACGCCGTAACGTTCTCGGGTCACGCGATCCCAAAGTTCAACGAACGCCCGCAGCTTGCACATCTCTTCCACGAAACGGATGCCGGCGTTGACGAAGAAGCTCATCCGCGCGACGACGTTGCCGAATTCTTCTTCCGGGATCCGGCCGGTTGCCTTTACCGCATCGAGCACCCCGATGGCCGTCACCAGGGCGTAGGCCAGCTCCTGCGTGGGCGTCGCTCCTGCTTCTTGCAGGTGGTAGCTACAGATGTTGATCGGGTTCCACTTGGGGACTTCGATCACGGTGTAGGTGATGAGATCGGTGATCAGTCTCATCGACGCTGCCGGTGGGAAAATGTGGGTTCCGCGCGACAGGTACTCTTTGATGATGTCGTTCTGCGTCGTGCCGCGCAGGACTGCAGGACTCGCCCCCTGGTCTTCGGCGGTCGCGATGTACAGAGACAACAGCCACGCCGCGGTGGCGTTGATCGTCATCGAGGTGTTCATCTGTTCCACGGGGAGCCCTTGGAAGAGTGCGCGCATGTCGCCGAGGTGTGAGATCGGCACGCCGACTTTGCCCACCTCGCCTCGCGCGAGCGTGTCATCCGAGTCGTATCCCGTCTGCGTGGGGAGATCGAAGGCAACACTCAGCCCCGTCTGCCCCTTCGCAAGGTTGGTTCGGTAAAGCTCGTTGGACGCCTCGGCCGTGCTGTGACCGGCGTAGGTACGCATAATCCACGGTTTGTCGCGTTCACGCTTGCCGCTCGGAGCCATGCGCCGAATCCTTTCGTTCACGATTTCGCGCGAAGCGAAATCCTACCTCGTTTTAGCTGGGTCTGTGGTGCTCGGGCCCGCGCGGCCGTTGCGGTGCTCTTTACAGCTTCACACGGCCAAGCCCAGAGGACTATTCGACTATCACACCCGATGGACGCGTCAAGCTGCATCGATGCTGCGATTTTCGATGTTTCGTGCACGGTGGCAGGCTTTGTAAATCCGCGGTAAATCCCGGGAATGGCCGAGACCAACGCCGCCATGGGGCAGCGCCTGCGCGAGCTTCGGCTTCGACGCGGCCTTCAGCAGGGTGAGGTAGCCCGGCGGCTCAAGATTTCGCCCGCGTATCTGAGCCTCATCGAGAAGGGCAAACGGGTCGTCCAGCTGCCACTCCTCTTTCAGGCGCTGGAGCTATACGGCGTGCTGGTCGAAGACTTCATGGCCAGCCTCGGCGAACACACCGTCGACGAGGGGCTTGCCCGGCTTCTCGACGAGCCGCTTCTACGGTCACTCAACCTGAGCGAAGAGGACCTCGCCAGTCTCAGCGCCGAACCCCGCATGGTCGCCACGATCACCGCGCTCTTCAATCTCTACAAGAACACCCGCAGTCAGCTCGACCACGTCATGATGAGCATGGCGCAGCTCGAACGCCAAGCTGGGGAGGGTGATGTTCGGTTCGACTACAGTCCCTATGACGAGGTTACCGACTTTCTCGAGCAGCACGACAACTGGTTCGAGTCTCTCGAGGAGCGCGCGCAGGAATTTCGCCGGGAAGCGGGATTCGCGCGCCGTGTCGTGGGCGAGGACCTAGAGCGCGGGCTTCGAGAGCAGCTTGGGGTGCGCGTCCATCGGACGGCCGAGACCAGCAACAGCTCCGTCATACGCCGCTGGAACGCGGACGAGCGCATCTTGACGGTGTCCGGCCGGCTGTTCGAACAGCGGCTGAAATTTCAGCTGGCGCACACGATCGCCCTTGGCCTCTTCGACGAGGAGAAGCTTCACAAGCCGATTCTCGAGGGGTACGCGGGCCAACACGCGGAGACCCGGCGGTTGATCAAGATCCACCTAGCGAACTATTTCGCCGGTGCGCTCCTTCTTCCGTATCCCGAATTCTACCGCGAAGTGACCGTCACGCGCTACGACGTGGAGCTTCTCGCGCAGCTCTTCGAGTCGTCCTACGAGACCGTCGCGCACCGCATCTGTAATCTTTCCGATCCTCGACGGCGCGGAGTCCCCATGCATTTTCTTCGGGTCGACGTCGCCGGGAACATCTCGAAGCGCTATTCGGGCGATGGGATTCGTTTCGCGCACGAGGATGGCTCGTGCCCGAAGATGGGGGTCCACCTCGCGTTCCTCACACCGAACGTGATCGCCCGCCAGTACTCCACCTTCCCAGACGGATCGACCTACTTCTGTTTCGCCAAGGTCGTCACGGAGACCGAACAGGGGTCTGTCGTCAAGGGGACGACGTACAGCATCGGCCTAGGGACACACGCGGACAACGCGAAGTTCTTCGCGTATGCCGATGACATGCCGTTTGCAGACCCCAAGAAGATGGCCGTTCCCGTGGGCACGACGTGTCGGTTCTGTGAACGTACCGATTGCAACATGCGATCCGCCCCGAGCTACAAGTTCGCGTTCCGCGTCGACGAGTACACGAAGAAGGACAACTTCTTTTCTCCGCTCGTGATGGGCGACCAAGGCGAAGACGAGAGAAAGCCGGGTCGCCGCAAGCCGTCCTCGTGATATGGTCCGGCTTTGGAGGTTCGATGCCATCGTTCGATGTCGTTTCCCAGGTCGATCAGCACGAAGTCGACAACGCCTGCAATCAAGCGAGCAAAGAGATCACCCAGCGCTATGACTTCAAGGGGACTGAGAGTTCGATCGAGCAGACCGACGAGGGGATCGTCATTCGAGCGAATAGCGAGGGGCGGATCGACGCTGCACGCGATGTACTCGAGAGCAAGATGGTTCGCCGAAAGGTCTCGCTAAAAAGCCTCGACGCACAGTCTCCGCAGCAAGCGGGCGGGTCCATGTGGCGCCAGCTCATCAAGCTCAAGGAGGGCGTTTCGAAGGACAAGGCCAAAGAGATCGTCAAGGCGATCAAAGACAGCAAGATGAAGGTCCAGGCTTCGATCCAAGGAGACTCGGTTCGAGTGTCTGGCAAGAAACGTGACGACTTGCAGTCTGCGATCGAGATGCTCAAGGAGAAAGACTTCGACCTCCCTCTTCAGTTCAACAACTTCCGGGACTGAGGCAGCGTTGACCGAATCGCAACGGCAGCTGGTGGTCGGCTATCAAGGGAGCGAGGGCGCCTACAGCCAGCTCGCGGCCGCCGAGCACTTTTCCGAAGCGTCGCCCACCGTGCGATGCCAAGGGTTTCACAGCTTTCGCGAGATGCTGGAGGCGCTCGAGGCTGGGGAGGTGGACTACGCCGTTCTTCCGATCGAAAACTCGATCGCGGGGTCGATCAACGAGAGTTACGACCTCTTGGCTGAGAAGGGGCTTTCGCTCGTGGGTGAAGTCTTCCAACCGGTGGCGCACTGCTTGATCGGCGCGACGGCGGTGCCCGTGTCCGGGATCCGTCGGATTTACTCACATCCTGTCGCGCTGGCGCAGTGCGGCGAGTTTCTCGGGACACTCGAGGATTGTCACGTCGAGGCCTTTCCCGACACTGCGATGGCAGTCGAGAAGGTCAAACGTGACGCGGACCCCACACAGGCTGCGATCGCCAGCGAGCAGGCCGCCGAGCTCCACGGCCTTCCCATCATTCGCCGCGAGCTTGCCGATCATCCGGAGAACTACACGCGGATGGTGATCGTCGCTCCGGAGCCCGCGCACCATTCGCCAGATGTTCCATGCAAGACTTCGCTCGTGTTCTCGACTACGCATGAGAAGGGCGCGCTCGCACGATGCATCTCGCTCTTCGCTGAGCGCGGTCTCAATCTCACCAAGATCGAGTCGCGACCCAAGCCAGATACACCGTTCGAGTACATCTTCTACATGGACTTCGAGGGAAGTATTGACGGGGCCACTACCCAAGAGGCGCTGCAGGAGCTTCGTACCGTCACCACGTTTCTGACCGTACTCGGCTCCTACCCAAGCCAGACGATCAGTCCGATGAATGTTTAGCTAGCGACCGCCGCGGCGACGTGCGCGATCCGGACGGCATCGCTCTCGAGGCCTGCCGCGAGGCAGCTGGTCGAGATCATTTTGAGCGCGGCGGCCTCAGCCAAACCATCTTCTTCCCGCCTGGCTGTGGCGAGTGCGTCGAGTGCGTCGAGCATCGCTTCACGTGCATGACCCCTGGCGAGCCGGACGCAGGCCGACGCAATTCCGATTCGGATACTCGATGCGGGCCCTTGGTGGGGACTTCTCTTCGCCAGTTCGAGCGCCCTTCGCGCGGCGGGGAGGTCGTTCCGGGTGACGAAGGAGATCACCCGCAGGCAATGGGTCCCAACCAACCCCGCGCCGGCCGCGATCGATGCATCGATCAGCGTATCGAAGGCGTCGTAGTCTCGAGCTTTGAGCGCGTTGACGACCTCGACCACCGGGTTCGCCAGCTGTTCCTCAGCGACAGGAATCGTGGGTCGACTGTCATCCTCGTCTTCGACTGGAGGACCGGACGGGAGGCGGACTGCGCGACTGATCTCGGATGCTGCCGAACGGGTCTCGTCATCGGGTTGGTACTGCACCGCGGCTGCAGCCAAGCGTACCGCGGCGCCCGTGTATCCTTGGTCGGCCGCCAGCGAGGCTGCTTCGAGAATGGCCAACGCACCGCGGTGGAGGTCCCCGCCCTCGCAGAGATAGACGCCGACGGTCGCCGCCATCGACGGCCCGACGAGTGGCTCCGCTTCGTGCAGTGCTTGCGCGACGAAGCGGTAGACTTCGGTCCTGCGGGCGGGTGGCATCCGTTGGACGACCGCACGGCGAAGGAGTTCGGAATCGGGCTTGGCCCGTTCGCTCAACAAACCATCGCCGATCAGAGCGTCGAGGGCACGCCGGCGCGTCTTCTCGGCGACCCCGTCGAGAGCCACAGCGGCGTCGATCACTTGCGAGGACGATGCGGGGAGAGCGGCGCAGGCGATCTCCAGATACCGCATCGAGGACGTGTCGAGTGTGGCGAATCTCTCTTCGAGAAGTGCACGTGGCCCCAAGAACTGACGGGCCTCCGGCACGTCCTCGCGCCACGCGAAGGCGTTGCCGTCGTGGATGAGGTCTCCCGTCGCTACCATCGTTCTTGCAGCCTCGGTGATGCCCAGCACGGTTGTTCCGCCGGCGATCACCGCTTGCTTTGCGACTTCGATATCGGTCGCAGGGCCAAGAAGCGCCCCAGCGATGATGAGCGCTTCGTTCGGATCGAGCGGCGAGAGCTTGACGGCGACGGCTGGACGAACCGCCTTGAGCCCGGCTGGAACTCTCGATTCGGTCGTTCGCACGCAAAGCAACGCGGCGACCGTGTCATCCTCGAGGGCCGCTTCGATCACCGAGAGCGTGGCTGGGTCTACAGCGGAGACCCGATCAATGTAGATCCAGGGAAGGCTTCGATCGGTTCCCAGCGTGCGCAGCGTGACCTTGAGCGCATGCACCGCGGCGTCCCTTGGCGGTGGGGTCGCGCAGGCGATCGCCTTGAGCGCGTCTGCGACCCCCGGCTCTCGTGCCTTGAGGCCGTGTCGCGTGGGCTCGAGGTCTCCCCATGCCTTGAGGAGTGCGAGACGAAGCCCACCGAGTGGTTCGAGGCCACCGGGTACCGCGCCGATCTCGAGGAACATGCTTGGCTGGAGTTCGGTTCTCAGGGCGTGCAC
>JBATTM010000606.1:0-1652 GCA_049670545.1 Polyangiales bacterium | reverse complement strand
TGCCGCTCTTAACGTCGAAATGGACGCACGAAGACGCCAAAGAATTCGTGTCCACAAAGGAAGGGACTTGGCGACGCGATGGTCTGGGGCATTGGGCCATCCTAAGTGATGGCGCCTATGTCGGGTGACCGGCGTCGGTATTTCGGTCCACGCGAAGCTGGCTAAATTCTCATGTTGTTCGTGAGGTTTTGTTCGCTGAGTCCGGTAAGACGGGCAAGGTAAGCAAGCGGCGGAAGATTGTCGAGCGCAGAATGCGGTCTGACTTCGTTGTAGTCGGTGACCCATGCATCCAAGAGTCGTTGCGCGTGTTCGAGGTCGGAAAACCAGTTGGCGTTGAGGCACTCGTCGCGGAGCTTGCCGTTGAAGCTTTCGATGAATCCGTTTTGTGTGGGCTTGCCAGGCGCAATGAAGTCGGTGAACACACGGCGTTGGTAAGCCCAGGCGTCGAAGTGGTTCGCGGTGAATTCGGTGCCGTTGTCGCACGTGATGCGATGCGGGGCGCCGTGCTCATCGATGAGGCGGTCGAGGACCGCCGTGACGTCGGGGGAACGAAATGTGCGCTTTGCGACGACCGCGAGGCACTGGCGGCTGAACGTGTCGAGCACGTTGAAGGTGCGAAAGCGTTGTCCGTCGCCGAGCTGGTCATGCATGAAGTCCATGCACCAGTGTTGCCCGGGCGCATCGGCCCGAGGGAGTGCGATGCGTGTGTGACTTGCGCGCTTCTTCTTGCGCCGTGTCCGAAGGCCCATCCCCTCTTCGGCGTACACCCGCCGAAAGCGAAACATTCCTACCTCGACGCCGTGCCGCTCGAGCAGGACTTTGATGCGTCGGTACCCGAACCGAGGCCGTACGGCACACAGCTCGCGAATGCGCGCACGAAGCGATGCGTCGCTTGGGCGGATGCTCTGATACCGCTGCGTACTGCGAACCTGGCCCAAAAGCCCACACGCTCGACGCTCTGACAGCCCGTAGCGGGTCTGCACCTTGTCGACCCGAGCGCGTCGTCGTGCGGGCCATAGATTTTTTTTGCGAGCACGTCCTGCAGGATTTGTTTATCGAGGCTCAGGTCCGCGACGAGCTGCTTCAAGCGACGATTCTCTTCGTCGACCTGCTTCACGCGTCGAAGCTCGGACGCCGTGAGCCCGCTGTACTTCTTCTTCCACGCGTAGAAGCTCGCCGAGCTCATCCCGTACTTCCGAACGAGCTCTGCGACCGGCACCCCGGCGTCGGCCTGGGCCAAGATGTGCGCAATCTGCGCCTCAGTGAATCGGGATTTCTTCATGGCTCTCTGGTCCTTTCTGTATCAGAAATTTCCAGCTCCCGGTGGACCGGTTTTACCGAAGCAGGTCAATTTCGCCGTACTAGCTCGTTATGTCGACTTACCGCGTTCCCGTGAGTCGCGGTTGGATCGCGAGCTTTCGCTTGAGGGCTCGGGCTTCCATGGTCTTCCGGAACGCGAGTTGTCGTAGGAGCTGGGATCGATCGCGAGTTGACACGGGTAGGGCGTTGATGACCCCTCGTTGGAGGCGGTACTTCTGCCTGAGGTGTTGACGCTCGCGAGAGGCAGCGTCTCGATAGCTCTTCCATGACTGCTGGCGCTGTGTGCGAGCTTGGTCGAGGCTCCGCTCGTACTCTTTCCACGGACTCTTGGG
>JBATTM010000605.1:0-1611 GCA_049670545.1 Polyangiales bacterium | reverse complement strand
ACACCGATCAACGCGTTCATCTCTTCGGACCCCAGCCCGATCAGGCCGCGCGGACGATGGTACTTGAAGCTTCGGCCCATCACCTTGCGTCCGCTCGCCAGAACTGCAGACGCAACGGTGTCGCCGGCAAATCCGGTCATTTTGACACCGTCGAAGCTGAATGAGATCTGCCTGGAACGGTCAATGCGCGAGCCTGTGGCGGCTGTCTCTGGCAGTCTGTAAGGTTTGCCGGTCATGACTTCTTCGCCTTTGCTGAGACAGTTTTGCGCGCAGGGGACTTCTTGGCAGCCGCCTTTTTTGCAGACTTGCCTGCCGTGGCCTGCTTGAAGAAGTCGGCCCACTGGCCGGTTGCCTGTTTCATCACGTCGGCAGGCGGCAATTCGGTGATGCCGTAATAGGCCTTGAAGTCCAGCGACATCGTATCGCGCGCGGCATGAAACCACTTGCCGCAGCCGCGATCACAGCGCCAGCGCTCAAAATGCAGACCCTTGGGATTGAACCGCATGAACAGGTAATCGCGCTGCTCACCGTCTGCGATGTTGTCGGGGTCGGACGTTGCCGGGCGCGCGATATGAGCCTGCCCGCCGCAGTGAAAGTCCGTTTCATCACCTTCAGCCCCGCACACGGGGCACTGGATAATCAGCATCTCGTCATTCCTAGTGCGCTACAGCCGCGGCGACGCTTTCATCAATGAAGCGGCCCTCGGTGAAGCGGTTAAGTCCAAATGGCGCGGCAATCGGATGCGGCCGGTCATTGGCGATGGTGTCGGCAAACACGAAGCCGGAGCCGGGAATGGATTTCCACCCGCCGGTGCCCCAGCCGCAATTGACATAAAGCCCGCCCACATCGGTCAAGCCGATGATCGGTGAGCGGTCTCCGGTCATGTCCACGATACCGCCCCACTGGCGCAACATGCGCAGCCGCGAGATGATCGGGAATGTTTCCACCAGCGCCGATACGGTGTGTTCAATGGCTGGAAACGAGCCGCGCTGTGAATAATTGTTGTAGGGGTCTGCGCCACCACCGATCACCAGTTCGCCCTTGTCGGACTGGCTCATATAGCCGTGCACCGTATTGGCCATGACCACACAATCGATCACCGGCTTGATCGGTTCAGACACCAGCGCCTGCAGGCAGACACTTTCCACCGGCATGCGAACACCGGCCATTTCCATGATGTTGGATGTATGGCCGGAGGTGACGACGGCAACCTTTTTGGCGCGGATGGTGCCGCGTTTGGTTGCAACACCGGTAATCTTGCCGCCTGAGCGCAGCATGCCGGTGACTTCGCAGTTCTGGATGACGTCGACACCCATATTGTCGATGGCGCGGGCATATCCCCACGCAAGTGCGTCATGGCGCCCGGTGCCGCCGCGTGGCTGGTAATAGGCACCAAGGATCGGATAGCGCGCATCCGGGCTGTCATTGATGATAGGCACGATGCGCTTGACTTCCGCTGCATCGACCATGCGGCAGTCGCGACCCGCCAGCCGGTTGGCATGGGCGGTGCGCCTGAACGCCCAGAGTTCATGTTCGGTCTGGCACAGCATGAGCACGCCACGCGGAGAAAACATCATGTTGTAGTTGAGTTCCTGCGACAGCGTCTCATAC
>JBATTM010000604.1:0-2068 GCA_049670545.1 Polyangiales bacterium | reverse complement strand
GTGCACGCGCGCGGCTTCGGCGCGCACGGCTTCTTCGAAACCACTGAAGCCTTGCCCGATGTCACGGAGGCCCATCTATTTCAGAAAAAGGGCAACCGAGTGCCGGCCTTCGTTCGGTTTTCCACGGTCGCGGGAAACAAGGGTTCCCCCGACCTGGCGCGAGATGTCCGTGGGTTCGCTGTCAAGCTCTACACCGAGGAGGGGAACTGGGACATCGTAGGAAACAACATCCCTATCTTCTTCATCCAAGATGCGATCAAATTTCCGGACCTGATTCATGCCTCGAAGCCCGCGCCAGACCGAGGGTTCCCGCAGGCGCAGACGGCTCATGACAATTTCTGGGATCTGATGTCGCTCTTGCCCGAAGCGATGCACATGCTGATGTGGACCATGAGCGATCGCGCGATCCCGAGGTCCTTTCGTTTCATGGAGGGGTTCGGGGTCCATACCTTCCGAATGGTCAACGCGGAGGGAGAGTCGACATTCGTCAAGTTTCATTGGAAGCCGAGGCTCGGCCTTCAATCCGTCGTTTGGAACGAAGCAGTCAAGATCAATGGTGCCGATCCCGATTTCCATCGTCGCGATCTGTGGCAAGCGATCCAGGACGGTGACTATCCGGAATGGGATCTCGGGCTGCAGCTGTTTGACGAGAAGTTCGCCAACGACTTCGAGTTCGACGTTCTGGACGCGACCAAGCTGATTCCGGAGGAGCAAGTTCCGGTTCGAAAGGTCGGAAAACTCGTGCTCGACCGATGTGTGGACAACTTCTTCGCTGAAACGGAACAGGTGGCGTTCTGTACGCAGAACGTCGTCCCTGGGATCGACTTCACCAATGACCCACTGCTCCAAGGCCGGAACTTTTCGTATCTAGACACGCAAGTGAAGCGCCTCGGCGGGCCCAACTTCGCGCAGATCCCGGTGAATGCGCCGAAGTGTCCGTTTTCTCATTTCCAGCAGGATGGGCACATGGCGATGGCCAACCCCACCGGGCGCGCGAACTACGAGCCAAACTCATGGGAGGAGGAAGACGCGGGGCCGCGCGAGTCGCGGCGTGGCTTTCGCTCCGCGCCGGCGGCGGAGAGCGGCGACAAACTGCGAATTCGTTCCGACACCTTCGCAGACCACTATAGCCAAGCGCGCCAGTTCTACATCAGCCAGACGCCGGTCGAGCAAGATCACATTCGCGATGCCCTGACATTCGAACTGAGTAAAGTCGAACGTGAGGATATTCGCGCACGGATGGTCTCCCATCTGCTCAATGTCGATCGAGACTTGGGTGATGGCGTCGCTGAGCAGCTAGGCCTAGACGAGCTACCGCGAGCTGCCGATGCCGCCAAACCTACGCGAGATGACCTGGAAGGCTCCAAAGCGCTCAGCATCATTCTCAACGGACCCGGAAACTTCGAAGGCCGCAGACTCGGAGTCCTGGTGAGCGACGGACTCGATTCCAAAATCCTCGATGAGCTGGAGAAGGCGGTTCACCGTGCGAAAGCCACCATCGCGCTGATCGCACCCAGGATCGGCGGCGTCGAGGCGACAGACGGATCCTCGTACGAAGCGGACGAACTCATCGACGGAGGTCCCTCAGTCCTCTACGATGCCGTAGCCATTGTGGTGAGCAAGGACGGCGCGGAGTCGCTGAAGAACGAGGCCGCGGCGCGAGACTTCGTTGCCGATGCTCACGCACACAACAAGTTCGTCGGATACGTCGGCGCCGCAGCAACGCTGTTCGGTGCCGCCGGCCTCGACGAGGACACGCTGGACGATGGGTACGTCCGACTAGAAGGAAAGAGTTCGATCAAACGCTTCATCGATTCCTGCGGTGCGTTGCGGTTCTGGAAGCGCTCCTCTGAATGAGACCGCGAGAAATCTAGCGCTAAGGGATCGGCCCCTCGTGGTCGGCGACGTATGCGCCGCGCTCGCCCTGTGGCGCGTCCGGACCGATCGTGGAGTCGACGTTGGTTTGATGCTCGATCTCGGCGTCGAGCACAGCGCCGATGATGATGACGAAGGCTGACACGAAGAACCACAGCAGAAGTACGACGACCGCACCGACGGCGCCATAGGC
>JBATTM010000603.1:0-4095 GCA_049670545.1 Polyangiales bacterium | reverse complement strand
GCGCACATGTGGGCGGTGCCGTCCCATCGAGACCGACCGCGCCGTTTGGTCCTCCGATCGGGTCGCCAAGAATCCCGTCCCAGTGGAGCGGGACCGTGTTCCTCAGACCCCGGATCGGCATCGTCAGCCGTGGCTCGTCATTCCCGGAGCATTCACCAAACTCACACGCACCGCCGATTCTCCAGAGGATCTGATCCGTGTTGCCGTCCGGGTGGCAGCTCGCGCACGCAAAGCTCCCCGAGTCGGATGCAAAAGCGTTATTGAATTCGATCCGTCCCCGGCGAATCGTGTCGTCTGTCGGGTCGGCGCCGACGGCGATCTTCGTGATCAGCCGCGGGCGGTCAGGTCGACGCACGTTGACGACTGCGACGCTGTTCTCCAGGGTATTGAGGACGTACGCGAAACGAGGTGCGCCATCGGTCCGCGACCGTAGTGCGATTCCACGCGGGATCTGCCGTCCGGCCTCTTGACCGGCACCGAGATCGAGCGCCCCGAGGACGGCGCCGCTCGCGGCGTTCACCGTGAAGAGACGACTCGCCGCCGCGGCGGTCACGACGAGGGTGCTTCTATCCTTGCTCACCGCAATCCCGTAGGGGGTGGCCAGGGCATCAGTGGGGTTCGACGTCGCTCCGTCCACACTCGCAATGACCGGCGCGCCGCAACCGGAGGTCGAGCAGTCGACCGTCGTGATGCGGTTGTCGAACATTCGGTTGCCGAGGTCGGCGAGAAGCCCTCCTTCCGCGCCGTTGATGGCATTCCGCGCGTCGGTATTCGTGACGTACGCACGACCAGTCGGGTCTGCGGCAACGCCGTAGAGCAACGTTCCGACCCCATCGACGATGTCTACCAACGAGTCGTCCTCGGTGTCGAAGACGAACAGGTCCCGGTCCGGCGTTCGAACGTCGATGACGATGTTCTTGTCTACCCTCGGCAGGTTGGGGTCGGTGATGAACCGAAAGAGCTGGAGGATTCCAAGTGTACAATCAGGCGGATTGCCGGAGCTCCCGATGAAGGGAATCTGGTAGAGCGGACAGCTCGAGAGCTCGGTCTGGTTCATCGATTCGAACGCGGCCACGTAGAGCAGGCCGCCCGCGACGGCGATGGCGCGTGGGTCCTGAGCGGTGATCTCGAGCCGGCCGATCACCCGTCGGTCATCCACGTCGATGACAGCGATTTCGTTCCTCGAAGAAAGCGCAACGTACGCCTTGTCGTTGCTCGCGAACGCGATGCCGGCCGGCTCATCGAACGTCGTGATCAGGTCGCCGTCCATCGACTGGACCGTGTCGATGACCTCGTGCAGCGTGAGGCTCGATGGGTTCGTGTCGATGATGCTGACCGAGTCAGACACGTGATTGGCAACCCAAACCTCGCGGCTGTCGGGCCGCACCGCCACGCTCACCGGGTCCATGCCGACTGACACCGTCGCGATGACGGTGTTCGACGCAGTCTCGATCACGTCGACGGTGCCGCTCGTCGTGTTGGCAACGTAAACATGCTTGTTGTTGGGTGCGATCGCGATCGGGTTGACCTGGGGGCTGGCGAAGGTCTGCTCGCCCACGGGCTCATGGTCCGCAGCGGCCCCGGTCGAAGACCCCACGGTCACCACCAACGTCAACAGGGAGGGCAGGGCCCCGTTCAAACGAACGTGTTGCAGAGACATGGCGCTCACCTTTCAACCGCCGAACACAGTTCTCTCGGGCGGATTGGCCACGGTCAGATCTCCAGAGTAAGTAGATACTGTACGGTAGCTACCAATCGATATATCATCGAATGACAGCCGAAAGAAAGGAAAAAGTGAGAAACCTCATTGACGCGCCGCGGCGTTGCGTGCCTTGTTCGCGCGTCGCCGGGCGACGCTTGGCAGCAACGTGGGCGCGCACTAAGGTGCTCGCCTAGTGGACCCGGGCGACACGCCGTGGAGCGCGCGAGCGACCGAGACTCGGGAGCGGATTCTCCAGGCCGCCATCGAGCTGATGGCATCGCAAGGTTACGCGGGCACGAGCATCACCGAGCTTTGCGAACGCGCTCGCGTCGTGCGTCCCGTCTTGTATTCGCACTTTGGGAGTAAAGAGGGGTTGCTTGCCGCGCTTGTGGAACACGTCGGCAACTCGCTGATCGACGAGCTCGCGCAGGCCTACGAGGCCGACTCTGAATCCGACGGCCAAGCCCGCGTCATCCATGCGCTCGATGCGTACCGCGCGTTCATCGTCGAGCGTCCGGAACGCCTTCGCCTACTGCTCTTGATCACGCTCGAGCGCGGAGAGAGCTCGCCCGAAGTCCGCACCGCGATGAAGCGGTACCAGCAACGCGCGGTCCAGACCATCGTCACGGTCCTCGAAGATCTCGTGGGCTATCCCCTGCCCGACATGGACTTGCTGGCGATCACAGTCATCAGCGTCCTACAGAATGCGATGATCCGGCGGGTGTTCGATCCGGAGGGCGACCATTTCGATCGCCTTTGGGACGAGGTGGTCCGGACGGTCGCCCTGGGAATCGCGGACCGGGTGAAGCAGCTCCGGGCACCCTCAGCAGAGCCACCGTCTCTTTAGCGCATTGTGTCATGTGCTCGGCCGCCCGCCGGAGTCCCGTTTGTGCTCTAGCTCACAAAGTGTCGAGGTGTCGCCGGGGACGGGCGTTTTCGTTTGAAAGTTGATGATGAATCGCGGTATCGCTCGTGGTCCGGGAGTGACCGCTCTCCCAAGAGTATTGGAGGACCCATGAAGCTCGCCAGTCTCTTAGCCATCGCCATCGCTGTCGGTGTCGTCGGCGCACTTCCGATGGTTGCCAGCGCCGACGATTTCGTGCCCCTCGAGGACCGTCTGCAGTACTCCGAGGAACGGGAACCTTGTGCCGACTACGACCCGATGAAGCAACCCTTCTTCGGCAACTTGCACCAACACACGGGCCGTTCCTGGGACGCCTCATTGCGTATCGTTCGATCGACCCCGGACGAAGCATACAAGTTTGCGCGTGGCACGGGTGAGATCACCACGCCCGACCAGTTTGGGTTTCAGACGCGCACGACCAGCATCCCGCGGCCTCTCGATTTTCTTGCGATCACCGACCATTCGGAGTTCTTTGGGGAGATGGGAATCTGCCAGGACATCTCGGTGTTCTCCGGAGACCCTGCGCGCAATACGCTCGAGTGTGCGCTGCTCAACCAGTACACGTACGGTCCGACTGCGTTTCCGATCCCCGCGTTTCTTCGAGGTGCCGCGTCCGCCGCGTTCCAGTTGACCTCACTCGCGGCACCCGGCCCGGGTGCATTCAACAACGTCTTGCCAATGTGCATGCGTTCGCGCTCCGGGTGCCGTCAGGCCGAGCTCAACGTGTGGCACGAAATGATCCAAGCCGCGCACGACAATTACGACAGGACTTCCGCATGCACCTTCACGACGTTCGTTGCGTACGAGAACACGTCGACGCCCACGTTCGTCAACCACCACCGCAACGTGATCTTTCGCAACGAAGACGTCATCGAAAAACCGATCACGGCCATCGACATGGCACAGATTCCCAACCCGGTTCCGACGCGGCAAGTCGTGAGTCCCGTGATGGGAGTCACGCCCGATCCAGTGAAGCTGTGGCGTGGGATCAAAGAGCAGTGCCTCGACCGGCCCGGCCGATGTGACGCCTTGATCATCCCCCACAACACAAACCTCGCCACTCCCATCGCAGGAGTCGCCACACTGATGGCCGATCCCCCGGGCGAAACGCTCCGAGAACGACGTCGCAATGCCGAGCTGATGGCGGAGGTGCAGCCCCTGATCGAAATCTACCAGGACAAAGGCTCGAGTGAATGCCGCAACGACCCACGCTTCCGGAGCGTTCTGGCGCCGGCCGAAGCGCAGACGGGCCTCAACCCACGGGACGTCTTCAATCCGGGCGAGCCCGACGAGTCTTGTGATTTCGAGCTTCTCGATGCGGCGAGCCTCGCTGGTGCCTCCGGGGTAGCACCGGGGAGCGGCGGGGGCCGCGCCAGCTCGCCGCAAGACTTCGACCCTCGCGCCTACGTCAGGAACGTTCTCAAGGACGGTCTGGTCTTGGACGCAGAGCTCGGAGTCAACCCGTTCAAACTCGGGATTGGCTCTTCCC
>JBATTM010000602.1:0-6446 GCA_049670545.1 Polyangiales bacterium | reverse complement strand
CCCTACGCTCGGGCGGTTCGACCGGTTCACGCGATCGCTGGTGTGCGTTTCGCACACGGGAGGAAAGTCCGAGCTTCATAGGACAGGATGCCAGGTAACGCCTGGTGGGGGCGACCCCGAGGAAAGTGCCACAGAAAGCAAACCGCCTCGCCGCCGCAAGGCCGCGCGGTAAGGGTGAAAGGGTGAGGTAAGAGCTCACCGGGCCGGCGGTAACGTCGGTCGCAAGGCAAACCCCATCCGAAGCAAGACGAAATAGGGAGGCGCTCGAGGGTGATCCGCCCGAGCCTCCGGGTAACGTCGCTCGAGGCCGCTGGCGACAGCGGTCCCAGAAGAATGATCGCGACCCTCGTTTCGGCGACGAGCGCGGGCACAAAACTCGGCTTACGAACCCTCTAACCTCGGCGCTCGGCTTCGGCTGGGCGCCGTGCTGTCTATGGGTCTCCCTGAGGAGCGAGTGGGGGCGTCGCGTGCTCGGCTGCGTCTATCGAGAAACCACGCGCTTCCGCACGGCGTCGCGCATCACGCCTGGGGCTCTGGTAGCGGTCCGAGCCGAGGTACATGAACAGTCGTTCACTCGTTGGGATCACGACTTCTTCGGGGAGCCACTCCACGACCGTCTCGTCGTCGGCCCACCGCACGCCACCCCGCTCCATCGTGGCAGCCGCCTCCGCCAAATCGAGCTTGGCGAGGGCGCTACGAAGGGCCTCGAAGCGCCCTTGGATTTCGGGATCGAGAAAGAGGAACTCCCCGCCGCCGATGAACGCGATGTGATACCGCGACGGATGGTTGACGACGCCGTCGAGGCCGAGCCTTTGTGCGCCCTGAAGCAAGAGCACCATCAGGGCTTCCCCCACCCCCAGCCCTGGGTGCTCCTGGCCAGGCCATTGTGGATGTCGAAGCGAGAAATCTTCGGTCGGGTTCTGCAGCATCATCCACTCGATGCTGAGGAGTTCGAGTTTCTCCTCGATACCGGAGCCGGGGGGCGGCTCGCGCAACCGGCGTCCGAGGACCAAATCCACCAGCAGGTGCTCCTCGCCGTCTTTCTGGGCGTGCAGCGCGATGTGCTGGCGCTCGGGATCGTTGGGGTCGATCGTCAGCTTCGGCTCCGTGAACCCTCGCTGTCGGACCTCGTCCATCAGACCGTACTGCTCGAGTGCGAACTCAAGCCCATGTTTCGAGTAGTAGTCGAGTATTCGCGTCGAGCGAAACTGCGAGCCGCCGAGATCGCCGAGCAGGTCAGCCTCTGTGATCTCCCAATCGCCGGATCCGCGTTGAAGCTCGTGCGGATCCAGTTGGGCTCGAATCTCGGCGTACTTCGCGAGCAGGTTGGGAGTCGGTTCCTCGTGGACACGGACTTCGTCCGTCAGCAACCAATGCGCCAAGTCCGCCGCCGCGCGCCATGCGTCGTCGCTATAGCCGCCCGCCAGTGTGACGACCACGGAGCAGCCACGTGCACGCGCGTCGTCGATCACGAATCGGTCGCGCGTGAGCACCCCGACTCGCGTGATCTGAAAGTCGCCCAGGCGATCGGTTGCGAGGATGTCCGTACCCGCGATGTAGAAGATCAAATGGGGCTGGTGGGCGTCGAGCAGCTCGGGCAACGTGGTCCCGAGTAGCTCGAGATAGGCGTCGTCTTTCGTTCCGGACGGGAGAAGGTATTGATGGTCCGCCGCTGCCTCGACGTGCGTCCAAACCGACCCGTGGATCGAGTAGGTCAACACGGAGGTGTCGTTTTCGTACGTAACGACGTTCCCGTTGCCCTGATGGTAGTCGAGATCAACGATGGCGATGGGGTCCACGTACCCATCGCGCCGCAGTGCGGCGATCGCGATCGCGACGTCATTGTAGACACAAAATCCACTCCCTTGCTCGGGCTCGGCATGGTGAAACCCGCCACCCAAATTGAACGCGACACGTCCCTGGGTCGCAGACGCCCAGCGCGCGGCTTCTACCGTCCCGCCCACCTGTCGTCGCTGTGCGATCAGGGTCGGATCCACATCGACGTCGTCGGCCTCGAGCCCGAAGATGCGCGCGAGCCCCTCGGGGCGTGCCGTCTCGTCGAGATACGATTGCGAATGCACCATCGCGAGGTCGGTCAGGGGGGCGATCCGTGCCGGTCGCACCTGGCGTGGCTCGATCAGCCCATCGGCGGCGAGGAGGCCGAGGATCTTCTCCCCGCGGTCGATCTCGACGCCAGGGACGCGCGCGGTTTGCGAGAGCGCCTCTGCCTTGTACTGCGGGTGGTACCAGAGCCCAATGGGTCCGCGAAGTCGGCGTTTCGCCCGGCGCCTCTGGAACCAAGTCGTCACGTGCTTACATCGAGATCGAACCCTTGCGGAAGTCCGATCCCCCGATCAGCACGTTGATCACGACGGGCTTGCCCGACGCCGCGACTCGTTTCGCCTCGTCGATCGTGTCATCGATCTTCGACGGGTCATCGAGGAGGAGTCCGACGGCGCCGTAGCCTTCGGCAGCCTCGTGGTAGTCGCTTCGTCGCAGGACTGTTCCGATATCGCTTCCAAGGAGCGGCACCTGCTCCCGGGCGATCTGAGCCCAAGAACCGTCGGTCCCAATGACTGCGATGGGCGCCATGCCATGTCGAACGTACGTATCGACCTCTGCGAGGCTGTACGCACACGCACCGTCGCCGTAGATCAACCAGATCTCTTTGCCCGGACGGACAGCTGCTGCTCCGAGCGCGAAGCCGCCGCCTACACCAAGCGTCCCGAATACGCCCGGATCGAGCCATGACAAAGGCTTGCGCGGCCTGAGGATGTAGGCCGCGGTGGCGACGAAATCCCCTCCATCGACCACAAGCACGGCGTCGTCGGCCATCTTTTGTTCGAGGTGCAGGAAGAAATCGAGCGGGTTGACCAACTCGGACGTTGCGCTGGCTTGCGCGCGAATCTCTTCGTCCCGTGCCTCTTCGCGTTCTCGAAGCGTTCCGAACCAATCGCTCCAAGGTCCCAGTCCTCCACCGACAGTGTCTGCGAGTGATCGAATGAAGTCACCCGGGTGTCCATGGATCGGAATTTCGGGGCGTCGGTTCTTTCGTAGGTCGGTGGCGCTCAGATTCGCGGCGACGAGCGTGGCTCGGCTCGAGATGCTTCGCCCGTAGCCAAGCCGGAAGTCGAAGGGAAACCCAGCGATGATGACCAGATCCGCTTCCTTGAGAGCGGCGCCCCTCTTGTGGCGAAACTGGATGTCGCTGTGTCGTCCGAGAAGACCGCGTGCGGTCCCACCAAGCCAGGTAGGGATACCGAGCGTGCGAATCGCGTCCGCGAGGGGATCGGGGTCGGTGCAGTTGACGAGCGCCTGGCCCCCAACGACCAGTGCGGGGCGCTTTGCGTCCTCGAGTAGCGATGCGACCTTCGCGGCGTGGCCGCCGCGAAAACTTGGTTTCGGCGGGAGCGAGTCGCGAATCGGCGGCACGAGATTGACATGCGGTTGGTGAAACTGACGATACAGGTGTCCACGCATGTAGAGTTCGAGCGCTTTTGATCCGAGATTCGTTGCATCCTGTACGCCGCTCTCTTTCATGAACATGTCGCGCACGAGGTCTTCTGCATACAGGAGGTCGATGGGGACCTCGATGAACACCGGCCCTGGGACGCCTTCTTGGGCGACATCGAGTGCTTTCGCGACAGTGGGGCCGATGCTCTGGACCGTTTTCAGGGAGACCGCCCACTTGGTGATCGATTCCATGAGCGAGATCTGGTCGATATCCTGGAGTGCCCCGCGCCCTTTGAGAAGGGTGGCCGCGGCGCCTCCGAAGATCACGAGAGGTGACTGTGCAAGTTGCGCGTTCTTCACCGCTGTCACGGTGTTGGTCACCCCAGGTCCGGCCGTGACGGCGGCGATCCCGGGAATCCCCGTCATCCGAGCCACGGCATCGGCTGCGAAGACCGCGCTCACTTCGTCGCGTACGTCGATCACGTTGATGCCGTGAGACTTGGCGCCGATGAGAATTGGCGAGATGTGCCCGCCGCAAAGCGTGAAGAGTTGCCGGACCCCGCGTCGCGCGAGCGTTTGTCCGATGATTGCGCCGCCGTCTTGTGACATCACTTGCTCCTGGTCGTGTCGAGCACGTGGTGCTCGAGTACGAAACAAACAAACGTACCCTCGAATACTTGGGTGGAGTCGACTCTCGCCTCAACCTCCACCTGTCGCTTGCGCCCGTCGCGCTCCACAACCCGAGCCTGTGCCACGACCCGACTGCCGACCGCGACTGGCTTGAGGAATCGAGTGGTCGCCGCGCCGAGCACGACGTTCGGATCGTTGACCGCCAGCATCGCCGCATAGTCGGCGAGGCCGAATACGAATCCGCCGTGCACGAGCCCTCGTTCGTCGACAACCATCGAATCGATCGTGTCGAGTGACGCAGACGCGCGTCCTTCGGCGAGTTCCACCGCGACACCGATCAACGCCGAATTTGCCTCCAGGTGGGTGTTCGCCTCCATCGTCGGCCCACGATTACACGAGCGAGGCCTGGAGAAAAGCGACTCCGCCTCGTTCGGGGGGGCATTACCGCTTGCCGTTTGGTGTTTCGGGTGTCTAATACAGGTCAGATTTTGGCGAGACGGAGGGTCATGTGAACGAGTTAGCGCGTTACCTCATGGAAAACGCATACATCGACTTTCAGGGCGGAATCACCATCGAGGAGGTCCGAAAGTTTCTTCGAGACGAGGACAGCCGCGAATCGCGGGCCCTCCTCTCGAGGCTCATCGAGGACAATGGGATGGATGATCTCATGGTGACGATTGCGGATTGTTTGAAGGAATACATCCGAACGGGAATCAACGACGACATCGTTCGTGCACAGCTAATCACCTACAGCGACTCTTAGCCCTCTCACCCGTCACGGCATTGCCCAGAATCTCTGCTAAGCTCGGCTCGCTCATGCGCTGGATGTTGGTCTGCGTTTTCCTTTGTCTCGTGGTCTCCGGTTGTGAGGGCTCCTCCGTTGCAGACAGCGGTCCGCAGAAGGTCGATGCCGCCGGCGAGAAGAAGCCGGCCGAAGAGGTGCCGGATCAGCCGAGTGAGCCCGTCAAAGATCTCCCCCAGGTCAATACCGAGAATCTCGACGACTTCTCCAAGGGAATCTGGCTCGACATGGTCAACGAGCTGCTTTCTCCGTGTGGCGATCCAGTCAGTGTCGCGCGGTGCGTGGTGGAGAACCGCAAGTGCAAGCGATGCGTGCCCGCCGCCCGCTACGTCGCGCGGCTGGTCGATGAGGGCTATTCCCGCGACGAGATCCGCGACATCTACCGGGTTCGCTACGGCGATGACTCGAAGATTGAACTGAGCAGCAAGGGCTCGCCGTTACGCGGATCGCCCATGGCTCCTGTCACGATCTACGAGTTCAGCGATTTTCAATGCCCCCATTGCAGGCTTGCCTCGCCGTTTCTCAAGCAGGTCGTCGACGATTCGAAGGGCAAAGTGAAGCTGGTGTTCAAGCAGTATCCGCTTCCTGGGCACCCCAAAGCGCGCGAGGCGGCCAAGGCCACGATCGCTGCGGACAAGCAGGGGAAGTTTTGGGAGATGCACGACCTGATTTTCGCGAATCAAGAGAAGCTCGCCGCCGCCAACTTCGCCGACTATGCGCGAGAGATCGGCCTCGACGTCAAGAGGTTCATTGCAGACATGAACTCAAATGCGGCCGAGGCCAAGATAAACGAAGACCGAGCGGCCGGCAAGAGAGTGGGCGTCGACTCCACACCGACGATCATCGTGAACGATCGGCGCTACATCTTTCCTCCCGACAAGCTGGCCGAGTACATCCGTGAAGAGCTGGGGCAGTAAAGCTCTCGTCTCGTTGTGCCTTGCGTGCGTGCTCACGGCGTCGCCTGTGCTCGCGCTCGCCCCGGGCGACAAGCCCCCGCCGATCGATCTCCCGGACCAGCGGGGCGAGCGGGTCAACCTCGATCAGCTCCGAGGGAAGGTCGTGCTCATCGATTTTTGGGCATCCTGGTGCGGGCCTTGTCGGCAAGAGATGCCCTTGCTCGAGGCGCTGCACCGAAAGTACGGGTCTCAGGGTTTGGTGATCGTGGGCGTGAACATCGACAATCAAGACCGAAAGATGGCCAACTTCCTGAAGGCCACGCCGGTCACGTTCCGACAGGTCCGCGACAAGAAGCTCCAGGTCGCATCACGCTACGAGCCGGCCACGATGCCCTCGTCGTACTTCATCGCGCGGGACGGTCGAATTCGGATGGTGCACGAGGGGTTTCGCAAAAAGGACGCGGAAGTCCTCGAGGCTGAGATCAAGGTCCTTCTCGCAGAGGGCGCGGCCGATCCCGAAGACGGCTCGGACGACTAACCGGCGGCCCGCGAGTTCGCGCCCCGCGCGACGAACTCGCTCAGCTGCTGTGTCACGTAGTCCACGACTTCGCAGTCCGATTCGGTGAACATCTCGCCGCCGACCCCATTGGCGAGTTGGAGTAGAC
>JBATTM010000601.1:0-9032 GCA_049670545.1 Polyangiales bacterium | reverse complement strand
ATCCCACACCGGGCAGCATGCATCTTCGTGCCCTCTGGATCTGGAAAGGCCACTAAGGCCCCCGATTTCCTGCATTTCACACTTCTGGGTGAAATGAGGTCGACGAGGGTGTGGTTTCTTGGAATATTGATTGCGTGTTTCTACGTCAATTCGCCCTATCGGCCTGTCTGTGCCTCATCGCGTGCAGTGGCAAGATAGGCCAAAGGGGTGATCTCGGTGACCCGGACAGCCGAGGCGGTCCCGGGGGTCCGCCCGCGGTCGATCCCATCGTTGCGGTCGAGAGCGGGGTGCGACGACTCTCCCAGACCGAGCTCGACAACACCCTGAGAGACCTCCTCGGGGAGGACACCGCGCCCGCGTCGAGGCTCCTCAACGAAGACGAGTTTCGTCCATTCGACAACGACTATACGATTCAACAGGCCTCCGATGCCCTGATCACCTCGCTCGAGGCGCTCGCCGAAGAGGTCGCGGAGCGCGCAATTGCGGATCCCGAGCGTCGGGCCGCGCTGGTTCCGTGCAGCCCGACTGCCGACGAGGACGCCGGATGCTTTCGGGCCTTCCTCGAGGATTTCCTTCCCCGTGCGCTCCGTCGCGCTGTGAGCACCGACGAGGTCGACGTGTACATGCCGCTCTTGACGTTCGCGGGCGAAGAGAACGCGGTTGTCGACAGTGACTTCTTCACGTCCGTGGGTCTTGCGATCTCCGCGACAATCCAGGACCCGGAGTTCCTGTACCGCGTCGAAGACGGAATCCCCGGCGCTGAACCGGGCCTCACCGAGCTGGACGGGTATGAGATTGCCAACCGAATGTCCTACCTCTTGTGGGCAAGCATGCCCGATGACGCGCTTCGGGCGGCGGCCGGTGCCGGGACGCTTGCAAGCGCTGACGGAAGGCGCGCCGAGGCCGGTCGGATGCTCCTCGACCCGCGCGCCAGAACGCAGCTTCAGCGTTTCCACGCGATGTGGCTTGGGTATCGTTCGATCCCGCACACGCCGGCGCTGGTGGAGGCCTTCAATCGAGAGACGTCGGCGCTGATCGATCGAGTCATCCTCGATGAGCCTGGGGACTACCGCCGCATGTTCACGATGAACGAGACCTACGTCGACGATGCGCTTGCGGACCACTACGGATTGCCGCGACCTGAGGACGGCGAAGGTTGGGTGCCGTACGAGGGCACCGGGCGCGCAGGAATTCTCGGTCACGGAAGCTTGTTGGCGGCGTTCAGCAAGTTCGAGGATACGAGTCCCACGCAGCGAGGAATCCTGGTTCGAACGCGGCTGATGTGTGAAGAGGTACCGCGCCCGCCGCCGGACGTGGATGTCGATCAGCCCCCCGAGGGGGTGCTCGATGCGGTCTGCAAGTACGACCGGTACGCCGAACACCGCGATCAGTCGAGCAGCTGCGCAGGCTGCCATAGCCTGGTCGACCCGATCGGGTTCGGCCTCGAGAACTACGATGTGGCCGGCAAGTACCGCGAGCACGACGATGGCATGCCCGAATGCACGATCGCCGGCACCGGCGAAATCGTGGGCGTCGGGCAGTTCTCGAGCCCCGCGGAGCTCTCGGCGCTGTTGGTCGACAACGGCTACATCGACGCGTGCGCAGTGGAAGAGTTCCTGACGTTCGCGTGGGGTCGGCCGCCCACCGTCTACGAACAACCGCTGCTCGAGCAAGTGACGGATGAGTTCCGTGACGGCGCTCATGACTTCCAATCCTTCATCCTGGCGTTCATCGGGTCGGAGCGTTTCGTGCGAAAAGTCGAGGAGGCGTTCTGATGGCGAAGATCCACCGACGAGCAGTGCTGCGCGGGCTTGCGGGTGCTTCGGTTGCGCTGCCGTGGCTCGAATGCATGATGCCGGCGCGCGGGCGCGCCCAAGTGGCCCCGGCGCGTTACGCGATTCTGTTTGCCGGTCAGGCCCTTGGGGGCGACGGCTACGCCAAGAATGCAAGCCGCGTCGACGGTCAGAACGTAAACGAGAGTGGTCACTTCATTGCGGACACGACGTACGGCCGAGGTTTCGCACTCACGACTCCACTTCTCCCGCTCGCGGGCATGGAGAACGAGTTCTCGATGGTGTCGAATCTGGCGATTCCTTTCAACACCAACTCCACCGACGGCAGTGCCGTTCCCTCCGGTGGCGCGTATCGCGATTTCCATGGCGGAGGCGCGAGTCCGTTGTTGTCGGGGACGCGGTCCACCTCGCCGTCGTACATCTGCAATGGGATCACGTCGGACCAAGTGATCGCCAATCTCAACGCGGGACAGACCACCCATGAGTCCCTCGTGTATCGCTCCCAGCCAGGGTTCTATGTGAGCGGATACGGCTTCGCAGGACGCCAGTACATTTCCTACGGCAGCGGTGGCGGAAGCGGGGGTCGGGTCGAGGCGCAGGCGAGCCCCGAGGTAGCCTATCGCTCGCTTTTTCAGGGATTCGTTCCGGACGACGACGACGAGGCGGCACGATTTGATTTCGCGCTTCGCGGACGCAGAAGCGTTCTCGACTTGGTACTCGAGAAGCGAGCCAAGCTCATGAACAATGTTGGGCGTGCTGACGAGCAACGACTCGAGCGGCACTTCGACGAGATCCGCGACCTCGAGAACCGATTGGGCGCGTTGCCTCCCGTGGTGAGTGGCACGTGTTTCGTGCCCCCAGATCCCGGGCCCGATCCCGCGATCGGTGGCGACCACGAAGGTGGCGGCACCGGCTCTGTCACCTCGGGCACGGGCTACAGCGACGAGCATGCGCGATCCCGGCTCTTCGCCGATCTCATTCACATGGCATTCGTGTGCGATCTCTCTCGCGCGGCGTCTCTACAGATCACGGCGTTCCAGTCGCACATGAACGCACGGCCAATCGCAGATGGCCTCGGCACGCTTCCTGGGACGACGCGCCCCGCACGTTGGGCTTCGGTTGGAGGCGATTTGCACGAGGTTGGTCACAACGGCGACCCGGACAACCGCGGTCAGATTCCCTCTGCGGGTCTGCTTGGTTGGCACGTCTCACACTACGCCTATCTGATCGACAAACTGCGCACGACGCCAGAGGGGGACGGCAACGCCCTCGACAACACCGTGCTCGTGTTCACGGCAGAGGCCGGCCACGGCCTCCAACTCAACGACGGTACATCCCAGAACCAAACGCATTCCGTCGAGAACATGGTGATGCTCGTGGCGGGACGGGCTGGGGGCCTCAATCCGGGCGAACACATCGACGGGGGTCGGCAACATCCGGCGCGCGTCCTCGTGCGCGCGATGCAGGCGGCTGGCTACCAAGGCAACGCGCTTGGGGACGTCACCGGCACCATCGATTTGTGAGTCGTCTCACAGTCGACGCCGGAATTCCAATCTCACCCGAATAGCGGAAGCTACCCCACCAAACTCGGTCTTTTCCTGCCTTTTATAGACACAAAAGGGTGAATACACGATCTGCCGCTGCTACGCTGACTGCCATGCGTTGGACGACGGCACCCCTCATTGGGGCGGGCTTGGCGTGTCTGCTGATCGGCGGATGCGGTGGCCCGGAGCTTTCAAGCGGTGCGGCTGGGGACACCTCGTCTTCGAGCGTGGGTCTCGCGACCTGTGTGGATCTCGCGGAAGGCGAGCAGCTCGCCGGCGTGGGACCGGATGGTCACGCATGGGTCACCAGCGTCGACGGACTGCGCGTGGTGAGCCCAGACGGTGAGTCCAAGGACGTCGACGTGCGCTTCGGCACCGCAGAAGAACTGGTTGCGTGGACTTCAGACCGCGCTTTCGTCGTGAGCGAGAGCCAACTCTGGGATACCGGCGTAGACAGCACCCTGCCGTTTGTGCTTCCCGACAACCTCGGACGCCCGCGATTCTCGTGCGGGGACCCGACGGCGAGCTCGGGCGCCTTCATTCTTGGCACGCGCGGTCTCTTTGAGCGTCGCGCTGATCAGTGGTTTCGCTGGGACCTGCCCATCGAGGTGTTTGAATCCATGGAGATCCAACACTTCGAAGGGTCGTGCGGCACTGCGAATGACACGCTCTATCTCACGACGACCGAAGGCGCGATCTGGGAAGTAAGCTTCGGCGACAACCCCTTCGTTCGGGAGTTGACCTCTGCCGAAGGTGCCCAAGAGCTGGCGTTCGATGCAGATCACGGGATCATTCGCGTCGGGTTTGGCGCGCTCTACCGGTACGATGATGATTGGCAGCTGATCCCGTTCGACGGCGGCTTCGTGATGCACGCCGACGCCGCAGGCGGGGCGATCTGGGCGACCGTGCGCGGCCAGATCTTCCGGCGAGACCGCTTCGCGCGATGGGAGCGAATCGAGCCCAACACGGAGTTCACCTTCATCGACGACGTGATCGCGTATCCCGCCGGCGGGGCTTGGATGCTCGAAGGGCAGCGTGCTTGTCATGTCGGGCATCGTGAAGCGGTCGTCGTGCATGGTGTTCGCCCACATCAGCGTGTGGATGAAGACAATCCCCCCGCGCAGGTGACGGTGGTGGCAGACCCCACTGCCTCGATGACCCTGTCTGCAGCCCTGGATGGTCGAAGCGTGTCGGTCAATGGAGTGTCAGGCCTATGGACGCTCAGTGAGCTCGGCACGATCGAGGCGGGGTGGCACGAACTCACACTCGCGCTGGCAGGCCCACTTGGCCCGGTGCAGCGCGTCGTGCCGTTCCGAATCGACGGCGAAATCGTCATTGGTGGGGACGACCCCACGGTGTTCTTCGAGACCGACATCAAGCCGATCTTCGAGATGTATTGCGCGCAGTGCCACGGGCCCGACGGGGTGCAGCGCTTCTTTGGCGATTACGAGTCGTTCGTGGTGACGGCCCAGAGCGCACTCGATCTCATCAAGAGTCGTGAAATGCCACCTCCTCCTGCAACTGGGCCCACCCAGCAGGAGATCGGTGTCATCGAAACGTGGATTCAGGAAGGAATGGCGCCATGACGCCGAGATGGACAAGCATCGCGGTTCTCACCCTTGCCCTGCTCATCGGATGTACCGGTGATCTGTCTGGGTCTGAGCCAAGAAACCCGAACGCGACTGGAGTGGAACCGGAGACCAAGCGGCTCGTTCGCTTGAGTGCCGATCAGTTCTTTCGCGCATTGGAAGTGACGACGGGACAAACGTGGTCGCGCGAAGGGCAATACGAGGCGACTCTCGGTAAACCCGATTTCACGCAGTCCACACAAGAGGCACGTGAAATCTCGGTGAGCTTCGTCAAGCTGGCAGGAGACGCCGCGCGCGAAGTTTGCGGGCGCGCCGTGGATGCCGACCTCGAGTCCGGGAACGGGACCGATCGGGTGTTGTTGAAGCATCTCGATGGCCTCGACCCTGAAGATGACTCGGCGCTCGAGAACCTTCGCTATCTCGTGTTGCGGTTCCACGGCACCTATCTCACCGATGATCTCGATTCACGGCTCGACCCGTGGATGTCGATCCTCCGTACCGACCTCCCAGCTGACCCTGGTGAGCGCGAAGCCCAGGCCCGCGATCGATGGAAAGCGGTCTGCGTCGGCCTCATCACCCACCCCGATTTTCTGACGTACTGAGGTCTGATCATGTGCAACGACAAGCTCGAATTCAGTAGAAGGCTCCTCTTCCGAGGAGCATTGGCAGGCGTGGGAATGCTCACGCTGGCCCCCATCACCCGTGTTCTCGGTCAAGCGCCTGGCGGGCGGCGTCTCGTCGCTTGTTACCTCTCTGGAGGTTGGGACGTGCTTCTCGGTGCGGACCCGCGTGATCCCGTACGTACCTTCGACGGAATCGACCTCGGAACCGAGCGCCTCGACGCGCAGTACCAAGACCCGATCCCCGTCATGAGCGGTGGGTCTGAAGTCCTTTGGGGTCCCACCATGGCGGCGCTCCTACCGCACGCCGACCTGGTGACGCTCTTCCGGGGCATCAACATGAATACGGTGTCGCACGACACCGCGACCCTCTACAGCCATACCGGCCTCGAGCCCGACAACACGCTGGCCAAGGGAGACTCGCTCAGCACCATCGCTGCCGCCACGTTCGATGACGGCAAGCTCATTCCGAACGCCGCGATCAACGTTGCCAACTTCAACAAGAGCTTCGACAACCGCGTGACCGCGTTTCAGATGAACAACCCTGACGAAATTGGTCAGTTGATTGGGCAGAATCGCGACCGGCTTCCGGACTTCCTCGAAGACTTGGTCAAGACGTCGCTCGATGCTGCGCGTTCCTGCGTGTCTCCCGAGTATGCAGGGCGGCTTCCCGAGGATCAGATGGCGTTGAGCCGCGATCGGCTGAAGCGGATTCAGGATCAGGACCTCATCAGTCGCTTCGACCTTCGTGGCGGCTCGGAGGAGGCACAGGCGATTCAAGCGATCTACGACCTCAACGACGGTGCCGGGCAGGCCGCAGCCACGGCGGCTCAGCTTCTTCGCACTGACCTGAGCACCGCCGTCACCGCACGCCTCTCAGGCGGGTTCGATACGCACGGCAACGAGTGGGCGTTCAATCAACCCGATCGGCTCCGTCGTTCGTTCGACGCGGTCGGCGCGCTGGTCACCCATCTTCGCGAGGACGACCCGAACTTCGACCGGACCACCGTCGTGGTTTATTCCGAGTTCTCCCGCACGCCGCGAATCAACGGGAACGGCGGTCGCGATCACTGGTTCAATGACTCGATCGTCGTGATCGGCAACACGCTTCAGAGCGGCGTCTTCGGTTCCAGCAACGATCAAGACCTCGGCATCATCTCCGTCGACCAGGCCACTGGTCGCCCGGACGAAAGCGGCATCCAGCTGAAGCCAGAGATGGTCCTCGGAACGCTGGTCAAGAGCATCGGTGGCGACCCTTTCGACTTTCGCGACATCACTCTCGATGACTGGATCATCAATCAGGAGGTGCAGCCATGAGGCGTCTTCTCGCCATTGCAATTGCAGCGCTCTCTGTGCTTCCGCTCGCCTCGGCGGCGCAATCGCCGGAGCAGTGCGCACCGACCGATCGGCTCGGCAAGTATCGATTCCTTCGACAGGTCACACTCGACCTCTATGGCCGGCCTCCGACCATCGAGGAGTACGAGCAGCTCCACGCCGGAGGGGATGTCGACGAAGCCAAGGTCGACGAAATGCTCGAGTCACCGGAGTTCTTCGACCGCCTCGCTGGGTACCATCGCGGGTTCATCTGGACGGCGCTTCCATCCAACAACGACCTGTTCAGCACGTTCATCGAGCGCTTCAACTCCGGGGAGTCTGAGGTGTGGTCCGTATTCGACAAACAGATCACGTTCCGTGGCGCTTACGAGCCGTGCCTCGACATGCAGCACACCAACTTCGACGGCAACGGACGCCCGCAGCCGATGCAAACCGGCTACTTGGAGGGTGAATGCGCCCAAACCGCCGAAGGGTGCGTCATGGACGGCTGGGTGGAGATGACCCCGTATTGGAACCCGGACATCTCGATCCGCGTGTGCGCGTTCGATGCACAGGAGTTTACGACGGGCCTCGATCAGAGCGCTGGCGGCGTGTTCACAGATTGTGCGGAGCGGAACGGCGATGCAGGCTGCGGTTGCGGGCCCTCGTTGCAGTACTGCGCAGCGGCCGGTGACTCGGGCAACGTCAACGAGATTCGGACGGCGCTCACCGAAGAGCCGGCACGCATCTTCGAGGGCATCATCAAGGCGGGGCGTCCTTACACCGAAGCCTTCTCGACGAACCAAACCTATTTCAATGGTGCGTTGCGCCACTACTACCGCTACCTGCAGCGAAACGGCAACGAGCTCGCCAACATCGCGGACGCAGCGTACACCTCCGATTGGGAGCTCATCGAGCGTCCGGAGTATCACAGCGGAATTCTGACCACGATGGGTTACCTCTTGCGACACACCTCGCAGCGCGCCCGCGTCAACCGACTCTACACTGCGTTCCTGTGCGATCCGTTTGTGGCGCCCGCTGGTGGGCTGCCGTCGGCGACCGATCCGTGCTCGCAGAATCCTGACCTCTCGGAGCGATGCGGCTGCGCGGCTTGTCACACGACCATCGAGCCCGCGACGACGTACTTCGGGCGATGGGAGGAGGGTGACTTCAACTATCGCGAAGACATCGAGCTCTTCCGCGACAACTGCGCAACCTGCGAACCAGGCGATTGCTCGAATACCTGTCGCCGCGACTATGTCACCCGGGAACTCGAGACGGGGCCGGGCTCACTCGGCGACGAAGCCGGGAAGCTACTCACGGTCGCTTGGCGGACCCCTGAACAGGCCGCAGCCATCGACGAGGGGCCGAGCGGACTGTTCGAACAGCCTGGCATGCAAGACAAGCTCGCCAGCTGCGCCGTCCAGAACTTCTCGGAGTTCCTCTTCAGCCGAGAGCTGACCACCAACGAGAAGGGTGGCTGGCTTCCGGAGCAAGTGGGATCCTTCCGCGACAACGGCTTCAACTTCATTCAGATGGCCAAGGCGATCGTACTCGACCCTCGCTATCGTCGAATCGACTGAGGCTTGACGAGAGGCTCGCGTCAGACGGAGCGTCGTGACAGCAGAGTTTCGATCGCCGGTGTAACCGGAACGCCGTACTCTTGAAACTGCTGACGAATCCACGGGTCTGCATCTGAGATGGATTCGAACGCCTGCACAGGCACGGGAATCGGAGCCACCCAGGTGACCGCTCTCAGTGCCCCGCGAATCAGCGGGTTGCTCAGCAACACAGCAATCGCGAAGTGTACTTCACCCGCGAGCGGACCGGTTACGTGGAACCACTCGCTCAATCGTTTGCGCTGCCCGGGCGTAATCGCCGTGCTGAGGCCGCGTGAGTCGATGATCGATGCGAACTTGATGCCGCGTTCGACGTACTGTGTGTAGCGCGTGATGAAATGTTCGAATCCGTCGTCCGAGAGCGGTTTCGAAGGGAAGCGTACGTAGAGAAGTGGCCAGGCAGAGTCGTCGAAGATGAGCCCGAACTGATGGTGCTCGTTGGGGCTTGCGCGGGCGGTCAGGTGTCGTTGCCGCGGGCGGCCGCGGGCGGGAGGGTGAGCCGAAACCGTGTGCTCTGCCCCTCGGTGGCGGACACCTCGAGCTCGCCTCCGAG
>JBATTM010000600.1:0-1693 GCA_049670545.1 Polyangiales bacterium | reverse complement strand
TCCGGTTTGTTGGACAGATATTCCAGGAACATCGGCAGGAAATCAGGAAGTTCCTTGGCATCGATCTCGAAGCCATCGGCCTCATACATCGCCATCAGGTCGACCATGGCCTGCCCGCGATCACGGCTTTCGCCGTGCACGTGTTCAAACAGGTGCAGCGACAGCGTACGGGTGCGATCAAACAGGAACACATAGCGCTCCTGCGCATCGTACAGATCCAGCCTGCCGATATCGTCGATCAGCCGGGTCACCAGTTTCAGTTCCCGATCGCCGAGTGCCGCGTCGTCAACCAATGCGGCTTTCAGCTCAGGCAGACCTTCAAGCAACTCTGTTGTCGGATAGGTCAACAGCAGTGAAAGAACCTTCAGGGTCGTATTCATTACACGCGCTCCTTGAAAATATCGGTTGGTGTCTGCACCGTTCTGGTCCGCTTGCCACCGAACAGGTCGGTTTCGGCATCACCGCCGGAACAGCCATTGCCGAACGAGAACCCGCACGATCCCCTGACGTCATAGGCATCTTCGGATATCTCGCGATGACTGGTCGGGATAACAAAGCGATCCTCGTAATTGGCGATCGCCATGACGTGGTACATGTCCTCGATCATCTGGCCGGTCATGCCGACCTTCTCAGCCACCACTTCATCAATGACACCGTCCACGGTCTTAGCCCGCATATAGGCACGCATGGCCAGCATCCGTTCCAGGGCCGATACGACAGGCGCTTCCTTGCCGGCAGTGAGCAGGTTGGCCAGGTACTTGACCGGTATCCGCAGCGACCGGACATCCGGCATGGCGCCGTCCATGCCGAGCTTGCCGGCCTCAGCCGCAGACTGCAGCGGCGACAGTGGCGGAATGTACCAGACCATCGGCAGCGTCCGGTATTCCGGATGCAGCGGGAACGCCACCTTCCAGTCCATCGCCATCTTGTAGACCGGCGACTTCTTGGCAGATTCAAGCCACGCCTCGGGAATGCCGTCCTTGCGCGCCTGCTCAATCACCGCCGGATCATTGGGATCGAGAAACACCTTGAGCTGTTCTTCATACAGGTTCTTCTCGTCCTGCGTCGAAGCTGCTTCGGAAATCTTGTCGGCATCATAAAGCACGACACCGAGATAGCGGATGCGGCCCACACAGGTTTCAGAGCACACAGTCGGATGTCCAGCCTCAATGCGCGGATAGCAGAATATGCATTTCTCCGATTTGCCAGATGACCAGTTGTAATAGATCTTCTTGTAGGGACAGCCCGAGACGCACATGCGCCAGCCGCGACATTTCTCCTGGTCGATCAGGACAATACCGTCATCCTCGCGCTTGTAGATGGCGCCCGACGGACATGCAGCAACGCAGGTCGGGTTGAGGCAATGCTCGCACAACCTCGGCAGATACATCATGAAGGTGTTCTCGAACTCGCCGTAGATTTCCTTCTCGATGCCTTCGAAGTTGTAGTCGGCCGATCGCTTGGAAAACTCCCCACCGAGGATTTCTTCCCAGTTGGGGCCCCACTCGATCTTCTGCATGCGCTCGCCGCTGATCAGTGACCGCGGACGGGCAGTGGGAGCTGCCTGGGTTTCACCGGCGGTTTGCAAATGGCCATAGTCGAAATCGAACGGCTCGTAATAGTCATCGATTTCCGGCAGATCGGGATTGGCGAATATTTTCGCCAGGATGCGCCATTTGGCACCCATCTTGGG
>JBATTM010000599.1:0-2058 GCA_049670545.1 Polyangiales bacterium | reverse complement strand
AAGGCGGTGGCTTACCTGTTGTGAGTCATACTTTGTCGTCCGACTCGCAGCGATGCTCGCGAGTGTCCAGAATCACGAAAACCTAGCAGAATTGTAGCCTTCCCGAGACGACGAGCATCGTTACACGCAGCAGCGGTCGCCTGCGGGGACGAGCCGCGATGTCCTAAGGATGCGCACATCCCCAAGATCGCCGCTCAAGGGGGCTGTGAAGGTTCCGTTCGGTTCGGGCAGCAGTTCGACGGCCAGGAAGGTCAATGGTGTCTCTTCGGGAAGTCCGTAGGCCTTCAGCATCTCCCCGATTTCCGCGTCTGTGAACCGTACTTCGGCCCTACTTGCTCCTCCGACATTCGAACCACGTCCATGTCGCTCCCTCCGCTGCCGAGCCCGCCGGACTTCCAGCTTGATGTTCTGCCAGTTCTCGCCATCGGCACGCGCAACGCGGGCATAGACGACAATCCAGATATCCGTGGCCGGGATCAGAGGCATGTAGTTGACGCCGTCCTTGACTGGCCGGGCGAAAGCGGAAGAGACGGTGTAGCCGGCGAAAACCGGGTCCCCGTAGATGTCGATCGGCAAGGCGGGCGCGGGGTGCTGCACGCCTTCGAGCACGAGCGGCGGGCCGAAGCGTGCTTGGGCCGTGCACCACCATGGGTCTTCTGCATCCACCACATCGTGGCCGACGGTGAACTCGTAGGTGAAGAAACCGAACAGTTCAGGGGCCGACGAGGTCAGCGTCGGCGGCAGCGGTAGAAGGTAGTGGCGCACCGGCTCCCCGGCCATCAGCTTACAGGGAATGAGACGCTGTGCGACGCTGAGCCCGGAAAGATCCTGCACCTGGCCAGGCCGGATTACGCGCACGAATTCCGGGTCAAGCGGCGCCTTGTCATAGGCCGGCGGATCCGCGCGCGGCTCCGTTCCGGGCATTAGCATCGGGTCAGTCGTCGATGCCAGAACCCGCGCGAAGTATCCGTCGCGCGTGTCTTCGAGCGAGTCTGCGAACTCGATCCACAGCATGCGCTCACGCGTACCGGTGCCCTCGTAATCGCCGAGCACTTCATAATCGCTGAAAGCATGCCCGGTGGAAACGATCCGGGGCACCTGGCGCGGCGGCGAGGTAACCGGAAGCACGGTTTCGGTTGTGGATGTTTCGGTTCCGCCATTCTTGAGGCGCAGTTCGACGGTATAGCTTACCCGGAGCTCGTAGGGCTTGCGACTGGCCGTGGATACCTGTGGTTTGAAGCCGTCGACCAGGCATAAATCGAAGCTATCCCGATTGGCGTTGCCCTTTGCCGCGCGAGGACTTACCGTGTTCTGGATGGCGACGGTGCCAAGGTCTTCGGTGCGAGTTTCACCGGCATCCGGCCCCGGCGCGATAAGCTCGATCCGTCGGGTAACCCGAAATGTCGCCCCGGCATAGCCGAGCCAGCTCCAGTCACGGGCGAGCGTCAGGCGCAGGACGTTCAGCCACTGGCCGCCAAGCTCGTCCGGTGAACTGAGAAGCAAGCTGGACCGGTCGGGCGCCATAGCGTGTTTCAGGCCGTGGCACGCGAATACCGTCCTTGTGCCTTCGTCGTGCATCAGAACGGCTTCGTCCTCGACAAGTCCGGTGGCACCTGCGAGGCGGGTCGCGAGAACACGTGATGGACGCGCGCGCGTGACGGTGGCCTCGGACAGGGCATCGGTGGCCGGGTCGGGACGGAGGAAAACGGAGGCAAGACGTTCCGAAGCTGGCGCCGGAGCGAAAACCCGTGGCTCGGCCGTTGGGGCCTGCTCGAAGTCGTCCGGTGGCAGAACGGTAACCTCGCCGAACCGCGCCGTCTCCGCGCCCCAATAGCTGGCACGCTCCGCGCCCATCGCACGCGCCTCGATCCGGACGACGCGGTTGGTGGGAAGGGGCAACGGCCCGCTTGAGGACCCTGCAGGAGCCGCACTATCAGGCCATGTGATGTCGCTGAGGCGCGCGGTATCGACGAAGTTCGATGTCATCGAAAGCGGTCCGGTCTCCTCGCCTGCCGGGTCGAGCGTCGGAAAAGCCCGGGTCGTCCGGTAGAGCTCGAC